>VBGE01000041.1 GCA_005880345.1 Chloroflexota bacterium
CGACCAGCCGGCCGGCTACTGGCTCTCTCAGCTGGCGATGCCGACGGCAAGCGAAGTGCTTGACCAGAAGGTCATCTCGGCCGCCGGCGACGAGCACTGGACGGAGACGCCCGAGACGTACATCGGAAGCGGTCCGTTCAAGATGACGCAGCGCACAGCCAAGCAGTCGATGGACTTCGCCCCCGTCTCCAACTGGTGGGGCGGCGACACCGGCAAGCTGACCAAGGTGCACATCGACATCGGCGTCGACCCGAGCTCCTCGGTACAGAAGTTCGAGTCTGGCGGCTACGAGCTGGTGGGCATGGCCAACCAGGCGCCCGGCCCGGACGACGTCCTCCGCTACAAGAACGACCCGACCAAGTCGAAGCTGCTCAACATCTACCCCGGAGCGCGGACGACCGCCGTCGGCTTCAACTTCGTGAGCGGCCCCTTCGCCGCCAAGCCGGGCGCGACGCCTGGCGACGACACGACCAACCCGAGCGACCCCGGCCTTATGGGCCGCCAGGCGTTCTCGCTGGCGATCGACCGCAACCAGCTGGCTGACATCGCGTGCGCGCACGCGATCACCTGCCAGCCCGCCTTCGGCGGCCCCATCACCAAGGGCATGAAGGCCTACCTGGGCGACAACGGCGACCAGTTCGCCAAGTTCGACGCGCAGAAGGCCAAGCAGCTCTACCAGCAGTGGGACCCGACCGGGAGCAAGGTCAAGAACCTCGAGTACCGCTACAACTCGAGCCCCGGCAACGACAAGCGGGCGCAGAACCTGCAGGCGCAGTGGAAGCAGAACCTTGGCGTCGACGTCAAGCTCGTTCCGTCTGACTTCCCGACCTTGCAGCGCGACCGCAAGAAGAAGATCGTGATCATCGGCCGCCAGAGCTGGGGCGTCGACTACGACCACCCCCAGGACTGGTTCGACAACCTGTTCAGCTGCGCGCAGGCCAAGGTGGGCCGCGGCAACGACGAGGCCTACTGCAACCCGGCGATGGACGCCATCACCCAGGCCGCCAACGCCAAGCCGATCTCCCAGGCGGTGGGTGACTACGTCAAGGCGCAGCAGATGCTCGTCAAAGACGTCGTCTGGATGACGATCGATTACGGCACCCAGCCTTACTTCACGCAGACCTACGTCAAGGGCACCGGTTACAACGGCCTTTACGACTACAGCTGGCAGGGCATCCGGATCCTGCAGCACTAGGCCATAGCGATTCGAATTCAAAGGAGGGGGGCGCGCCAACTCGGCGGGCCCCCTTCTGCTGTATTGTTCGGGGAGGGAACGTGAGCCGAGGAACGCTGATATACGCAGCGCAGCGGCTGGTGCTCATCAGCGTCACCGCCGTGGTTGTTTCCTCGCTTGTCTTCATCGGCATCCACCAGCTGCCCGGCAACGCGCTCGCCAGCGAGCGCCGCCTCAACCCTGCCACCGAGCAGGCGCTGCTCCACCACTACAACCTGGACCTGCCCTGGCCGCAGCAGTACGTGCTCTGGATCCAGGGGCTGCTGCACGGCAACCTCGGGGAATCGCTGGTCAACATGGGCACGCAGATCACGCCGCTGCTGCTGCGGGAGACCACGGTCAGCGTGACCCTCGGCCTGGCCGCCGTCTGCGTGACAGTCTTCGTCGGCATGACCCTCGGCACGATCGCCGCGATCCGCCAGAACACCTGGGTCGACTACGCGGCTTCGACAGCGGCGGTCGTCGGCTACAGCGTGCCGAGCTTCGTATGGGCCTTCCTGCTGATCCTGCTCACGGTGGCTCCGTTCTACAACTGGACCGGCGGCACTTTCTACGAGGACATCGGCTGGGGCAAGCCGGAGCAGATCCCGGTCCCGGCCCTCGCTCTCGGTCTCCCCTACGCCGCGATCGTGGCCCGGCTGACGCGGGCCAGCATGCTCGAGGTCATCCGTCAGGACTACGTCCGGACGGCGTGGGCCAAAGGCCTGAAGGCGCGGATCGTCATCCTGCGGCACGCGCTGCGCAACGCCCTGATCCCGGTGATCAGCATCCTCGGTCCACTGATCACGGGGATCATCACCGGCTCGGTCGTCATCGAGACCCTGTTCGGCATCCCGGGCCTGGGCAAGGAATTCGTGACCAGCATCCTCGACCGCGACTACAACATCGTGATCGGCGTCTTCACCTTCTACGCCGCGCTGGTCGGCCTGGCCAACCTGGCCGTTGACCTTATATATCCTGTGCTCGACCCGAGAATTCGCTACTGAGAGAGTGAGGAATTAGATGGCAGCTCTTCCACAGTCACTCGAGAGCTCGCAGGAGCAGCTGCTCGAACAGGACATAGCGGATCACGTCACCCTGGGGCAGGACGCCTGGCGGCGGCTGCGGCGCAACCGTCTTGCTGTAATCGGCCTGGTCATCATCAGCGTGTTCATCGTCTCGGCGCTCATCTCCTTCGTCTGGACGCCGTACCCAACCTGGCGGCAGGCGCTGGGCCCCACCTACCAGGGGCCGACCCTCGCCCACCCGCTCGGGCTCGACGACTATGGCAGGGACATCCTGAGCCGGGTCATGGGCGGCGCGGCGATCGCGCTGTCCGTCGGCGTGGGCGCCAGCGCCATCGCTTCGTTCATCGGCATCCTCCTGGGCCTGCTGGCCGGCTTCTATCGCGGCAAGGTCGACCTGGTCATCTCCACCTTGATCAACGTCTCGTACGGGATCCCCGACCTCCTGATCGCCCTGGTGCTGGTCCTGCTGATCGGGCGAGGCGTCGGGAACATCATCCTGGCCATAGCGGTCACCGCCTGGCTCGGCATGGCAAGGCTGGTTCGCGGCCAGACGCTGAGCATCCGCGAGAAGGAGTTCGTCGAGGCGGCGCGCACGATCGGCACGCCCAACGCGATGATCCTGCTGCGCCACATCCTGCCCAACGCGCTCGGGCCGATCGTGGTCCAGGCCACGTACCTCGTGCCGGCGGCCATCATCTTCGAGGCGTTCCTGAGCTTGCTGGGCATGGGGATCCCGCCCCCCGCCCCCAGCTGGGGCCGCATGGCCAGCGAGGGCTACAAAGCCCTCGAGCTGGCGCCGCACATCGTGCTGATGCCGTGCGCCGCGCTCTCGCTGACCGTGCTCGCCTTCAACTGGGTGGGCGACGGACTGCGTGACGCGATCGACCCACGGATGAAGCGCTAGGAGCGTGTCCTAGCCTGGCCGCGCTGCTGCGAATTCAAGACCTGCACGTCGACTTTCCCATGTCGAGTGGGACAGTCCACGCGGTCGACGGGATCTCCTTCGACATCGATCGGGGCGAGATCGTCGGCGTGGTCGGGGAATCCGGGTCGGGCAAGACGATGACGGCGCTCTCGCTGCTGCGCCTCGTGCCCGAGCCGGGCAAGATCAGCGGCAGGATCCTGTTCGGAGAGCAGGACGTGCTGCAGATGGCGGATGACGAGATCCGGGAGTTCCGCGGCAACGAGGTCGCGATGATCTTCCAGGACCCGATGACCTCGCTCAACCCGGTGCTCCGCGTCGGGTTCCAGGTGGAAGAGGCGATGGACGCCCACCGGCGCTTCACCAGGCAGCAGTCGCGCGAGCGCGTGGTGCCGATGCTGCAACGGGTGCGTATTCCCGCGGCCAAGGAGCGCGTCAAAGACTTCCCGCACCAGTTCTCGGGCGGGATGCGGCAGCGCGCGATGATCGCGATGGGCGTGTCCAACGAGCCGTCGCTGCTCATCGCCGACGAGCCGACCACCGCGCTCGACGTGACTGTTCAAGCGTCGATCATCGAGCTGCTGCGCGATATCAGCCGCGAGCTGCGAGCCGCGGTGATCCTGATCACCCACAACATGGCGCTCGTCGCCAGCCTGTGCAACCGCGTCATCGTGATGTACGCCGGTCGGATCGTCGAGGAGGGCCCGACCCGCGCGATCTTCAAGAATCCGCAGCATCCCTACACGTGGTCGCTGCTCCGATCGATGCCCCGGGTGGATGAGGTGGCCAAGGAGCGGCTCATCTCGATCAAGGGCGTCCCGCCGGACCTGGCCAAGCCACCCGCCGGTTGCAAGTTTCACCCTCGCTGCCGTTTTCGCATCGACAAGTGCTTCACAGAGGAGCCACCGCTGGGTGAGGTCGACCCGGGCCAGCTGGCCCGCTGCTGGGTTCTGATGAAGAACATCCAGGACCCGGAATCCGAAGCGATGCGGTGAGCCAGCCCACGACCGTCACGCCGGCGACCGATCCCACCATCAAGTCGCCGCTGGTGCGCATCGAGCACCTCGTCAAGCATTTCCCGACGGGCGGTGCATTCGGAAGGGCGGTCGTGCACGCGGTGGACGACGTGAACCTTGCGATTCAGAAGGGCGAGACCCTGGGCCTGGTCGGAGAGTCAGGCTGCGGCAAGTCGACGCTGGGCCGTGTCATCGTGCAGCTTCAGCCGGCAACCTCGGGCCACGTCTTTTTTCAAGACCAGGACCTCACCAGGTTGCGCGGCGAGAAGCTGCGCCGCATCCGGCAGCAGGTCCAGATGATCTTCCAGGATCCCTATGCGTCTCTGAACCCACGGATGACCGTCGGCGACATCGTGAGCGAGCCCCTGCGCAACTTCCGGCTGGCTCGCGGCAAGAAGGCCGAACAGAGGGTGCAGGAGGTCATGCGCGTCGTCGGCCTCAACCCGGGTTTCGTGAACCGCTATCCGCACGAGTTCTCTGGCGGCCAGCGGCAGCGCATTGGCATCGCGCGGGCCCTGGTGCTCAACCCGACGTTCATGGTCGCGGACGAGCCGGTCAGCGCCCTCGACGTCTCGATCCAGGCGCAGATCGTCAACCTGATGGAAGACCTGCAGGAGAAGTTCAACCTGACCTACCTGTTCATCGCCCACGAGCTGGCGGTGGTCCGGCACATCAGCGACCGGGTGGCGGTGATGTACCTCGGCAAGATCGTCGAGATCGGCCCGAGCGCGGCGATTCGCGACAGGCCCCTGCACCCTTACACGAAGGTGCTGCAGAGCTCGGTGCCGGTGCCCGACCCCGACGTCGAGGCGTCGCGCAAGCCGATCCTGCTGAAGGGGGAGATCCCGTCGCCTGTCAACCCGCCGCCCGCGTGCCGGTTCCACACGCGCTGCCCGATCGCGCAGAAGATCTGCTCCGAGGTGGAACCGCCGCTCGAGATGAAAGAGAGCGGGCGGTTCGCCGCCTGCCACTTCGCCGGACAACTGTAAGAAGGTCTTCTTTCTCGCCCCTCTCCCTATCCCTCTCCCCTGTGGGGAGAGGGGTTTGGTTAGCGGTCGTATCCCTCTCCCCTGTGAGGAGAGGGGTTTTGGTTAGTGGGACGTTAGTTGGATCTGGTTCCAGGGGTAGTTGAACATGTTGTTCGAGCCTGCTCCCAGGACGTACGGCTTGAACAGCAGCGCGTCCACGGTGTAGAAGAGCGGGATGTAGGCGACGTCGTCGATCAGCTGCCGGCTCAGCGCCTTGTAGTCGGCGACCGCGCCCGGTAGGGGTTCGGCGTCGGCCCTCGCCAGCAGCTGGTCGTAGGTCTTTGTGTCGTAGCCCGTCGTGCATCCGACGTCAGGGCAGCCCGCCGTCTGACCCCACAGGTTGTCGAACCAATCCTGCGGATGGTTGTAGTCCGCCGCCCACCCGTCGCGCGACAGCACGTAGTCGCCCTTCAGCCGTTCGGTGATGAAGCGCGT
>VBGE01000042.1 GCA_005880345.1 Chloroflexota bacterium
CCTGTGATGCCGCCCGCGCGGTTGGTCAGGTGGCGGAACCGGCCCTCCTGGTAGTCGATCTCGTCGTGGAACTCCGAGCCGCGCCGCGACGCGCCCTCGAAACCCGCGCCGAACTCGACGGCTTTGATCGCGTTGATCGACATCACCGCCTGGGCCAGCCGGCCGTCGAGCTTGCGGTCCCAGTGCACGTAGCTGCCCAATCCAGGCGGCACGCCTCGGGCGATGATCCGGAACGTCCCACCGAGCGTGTCGCCCACCTCCGCCACCTCGTCGATCATCGCCACCATGCGCCGCGATGCTTCAGGGTCGGGACACCGCACCGGCGAGCCTTCGATGTCTTCCATCGTCACGATGTCCGGGTCGATGCCGTCGAAACCGATGTCGACCGTGCCGATCGACTGCGTGAAGCTGATCACGTCGATCCCGAAATGAGCCAGAAGCTTGCGAGCGACGCCGCCCGCGGCCACCCGCGTCGCGGTCTCTCTCGCAGATGAGCGTTCGAGCACGTTGCGGATGTCGGTGTGGCCATACTTCAGCGCCCCGGCGAGGTCGGCATGGCCCGGCCGCAGCCGAGTCACGACCTTGGGGTCGAAGCCTTCCTTCGCCGCCGTCATCTGGGCGGTCCAGTTGACGTGGTCCTTGTTCTCCAGGACGAGCGTGACCGGGCTGCCGATCGTGAACCCGCCCCGCACGCCGCTCACGATGCGCGCGACGTCGGTCTCGATCTTCTGGCGGCCGCCGCGGCCGTGCCCGCCCTGCCTGCGCGCCAGGTAGCGGCGCAGGTCCTCTTCGCTTATCTCCAGCCCGGCGGGCAAACCCTCGATCACGACCGTGAGCTGCGGGCCGTGCGATTCGCCAGAAGTCAACCACCTCAGCGGCATGTTGGCGATGATAGTGCGCGGTGCCGACACGCCTGGACGTCGCCCTGATCGATGTGGGTGGCACGTTGTGGCCGAACTCGTGGCCCATCCGGAATCACGACGCCGTCGGCCGGCGGGAAAGGATTCGCGCGGCCATGCCCGATATCGAGGCCGCGGTTGTGGAGACGCTCGCCGACAACCTGATCGAGAGCAGCCGGCCCGGCGACGAGGCACGCTCCATCTCGACCGAGAATCAGGTCTCGATCAACTCGCCCGCGGAGGTGCTCATCACCGGGTGCCTGGGGCGATGCGGACTTCCCTCCGACGTCGACACCATCCGGCGCCTGCGTCGCGCGATGTCGATCCCCGTGTCCGACCGGATGCGCCCGCTGCCTGGCGCACCCGAGCTGCTGGCGGCCTTCCACGATCTCGGCCTGCGCAACGTCATCGCGAGCAACACCTACTGGCGAGACGCCGACAGCTACTGGGAAGACTTCCGCCTGCTCGGCATGGCCGAGCACATCGACGCGATCGTGACCTCGGTCGATGCCGGGCACCTGAAACCGCATCCCGCGGTGTTCGAGATGGCGATGCGCTGGGCCGGGGTGCCGGCGGAGCGCTGCGTCGTGATCGGCAACCGGGAGGAGAACGACGTCGCGCCGGCTCTGGCGCTCGGCATGTGGACGATCCTCGTTCACCCCGACGACCCCACGCCCATCGCGAGCCGCGCGCACGCCGTGGCGCCCGACCTCTGGACATGCGCCGAGGCCGTCAAGGATATGCTCGGTTCGAGATGAAGAACGAGCTCGCGCGTGACGTCGAAAGGGTCGTGCTGTTCCTCGACGTCAACGGCGAGCGAAGGGACCTGCTGCTTCCGGTGCACAAGACGCTGCTCGAAGTCCTGCGCGAAGACATGCAGCTCACCGGCACCAAGCATGGGTGCGAGCTTGGCGAATGCGGCACGTGCACCGTGCTCATCGACGGGAGGCCGGAGCTGAGCTGCCTGCTGCTGCCGGTACAGCTGCAGGGTCGCGCCATCACGACGATCGAGGGGATGGCGCACGGCGCCGAGCTCCATCCACTGCAGACGGCGTTCGCCGAGCTGGGAGCTGCGCAGTGCGGTTACTGCACGCCGGGCATCTTGCTGTCGGCGCGCTCGCTGCTCGAATCCAACGCGAAACCATCGCGCGACGAGATCCGCGAGGCGCTTGCCGGCAACCTGTGCCGCTGCACCGGCTACACGAAGATCATCGAGGCGATTGAGCTCGCGGCGGGGCGCATGAAATGAGGGATCGGCCCCACCCGCCGCTTCGCGGCGACCTCCCCGGCGAGCGGGGAGGTGAAAATCTCAAGGTAGTTGGCAGGCCGCTGCCCAGGGTCGATGCCGCGGCCAAGGTGACGGGCCGCGCGATGTACGCCGACGACCTCCTCCCCGCCCGCACGCTCCACTGCCGGATCCTGCGCAGCCCGCACCCGCACGCGCGCATCCTCTCCATCGACACGTCGGCGGCGCGCCGGATACCAGGAGTGGTCGCCGTCATCACCGGCTCCGACCTGCCGATCAAGTTCGGCATCCTCCCCGTCACCCAGGACGAGCGCGCGCTCGAGCACGAGAAGGTCCGGTACGTCGGCGACCCCATCGCGGCCGTCGCCGCGACCGACGAGGAGATCGCCGCCGCCGCCTGCGACGCGATCGCAGTCGAGTACGAAGTGCTCGAGCCGGTGATGTCGATCAACGCCGCACTCGGTGTGCCGAAGGACGAGCGAATCCAGGACTACGGCGGGCCCAACAACGTCCACAAATTCGTGGCGCTGGAGTTTGGCGAGGTCGAGGGCGTCTTCGAGCGTGCCGACCACGTGCGCGAGGACGTGTTCTTCTTCCAGGGCAACACGCACCTGCCGATGGAGCAGCACAGCGCAGTGGCGACATACATCGACGGCAAGGTCACGCTGTGGTCGTCGACGCAGGTGGTTCATTACGTGCATCGCGCGCTGGCCAAGGTGCTCGAGCTGCCGATGCATCGCATCCGTGTCATCGGCGCGGCGCACGGCGGCGGCTTCGGCGGCAAGACCGACCCGTTCGCGCACGAGATCATCGTCGCCAAGCTGGCGATGATGACGGGCCGGCCGGTGAAATGCACCCTCACCCGTGAGGAGGTCTTTTACGCCCACCGCGGCCGGCATCCGGTGTTGATGTGGGTGCGGACCGGGGTCACACGCGACGGACAGATCACGGCGATGCACTTCCGCACCGCGCTGGACGGTGGGGCTTACGGCTCGTATGGGGTCGCGTCCACTTTCTATACGGGCGCCCTGCAGACCGTGACGTACGACATCCCCGCCTACCGGTTCGAAGGCTGCCGAGTCTTCACGAACAAGCCCCCGTGCGGACCCAAGCGCGGCCACGGCACGCCACAGCCGAGGTTCGCGCTGGAGCTCCACCTGGAGAAGATCGCGCACGACCTGGGCATCGACCCGGTGGAGTTGAAACGACGCAACTTCGTCAAGCCCGACACGCGGACCGTCAACTGGCTGCGCGTCACCTCGTGCGGGCTCGAGGAATGCACAGAAAAGGTAATGGTCGCCTCGCGGTTCCGCGAGCGCAAGAAGCAAGCCGGACACGGCATGGGCTTCGCCATCTCCAGCTACCTCTCGGGGGCGGGGACGGCGATCTACTGGAATGACATGCCTCATTCAGAGGTGCAGATCAAGGTCGACCGGGGCGGCGTGACGGCCTACTGCGGCGCGATGGACATCGGCCAGGGCTCGGACTCGGTGCTCGCCACCATCGTCGCGGAAGAGCTGGGCCTGCAGCCCGCCGACGTGCGCCTGGTCACCGCGGACACCGATACGACGCCGATCGACCTCGGTTCCTATTCCTCGCGCGTGACCTTCATGGCCGGCAACGCCGCGCTCGAGGCGGCGCGCAAGATGCGCGCCCTGCTCGTCGAAGCCGTGGAGGCGGGCGGCCACCGTTTCGAGGACGTCACGTTTGAAGAGGCGAGCATTCTCGCGGAAGCGCGATTCGGCACCCTGGCCACAGCGGGAAGCTACACGCCGCCGAAGATCGCAGGTCCGTACAAGGGCTCGGGCGTCGGGCCTAGCCCGGCGTACAGCTACTCCGCCTGCGTGGTCGACCTCGACGCCGACGCACGCACCGGCCTGATCACGGTGAACAAGGTCTGGATCGCGCACGACGTCGGCCGCGCGATCAATCCGCTCCTGGTCGAAGGCCAGGTCGAAGGCAGCGTGTACATGGGGCTCGGCGAGGCGCTGATGGAAGAGCAGGCGTTTCGCAAGGGCCTGCACAAATGGCCCTCGATGCTGGAGTACAAGTCACCCACCTTCCTCGACATGCCCGAGGTGGAGACGTTCATCGTCGAGACGATCGACCCCGAAGGGCCGTACGGCGCGAAGGAGGCGGGCCAGGGACCGCTGCTGCCGGTGCCGCCGGCTGTGTGCGCCGCGCTGCACGACGCGCTCGGCGTGTGGATCGATGAGATCCCCGTCACGCCAGAGAAGGTCGTGGAGGCGCTGCGCCGCAAAGAGAAAGGAGAGCCGGCGCGGTACGGCCCGTCCGCGTTTCCTTCGATTCCGTATCCGCCCACCATCAAGGTCGAACCACCACCAAAGGACCCAAGTGCTACGGCTGCCTCGATTTAAATACCTACGTCCGAAATCTGGGCGAGAGGCCGCGAGCATGGCCGCCGAGCTCGGATCTCGCGCCATGTTCGTCGCGGGAGGCACCGACCTATTCCCCAAGCTGAAGCGCCGGCAGTTCGAGATCGACACCGTGATCGGGCTCGACTTCCTGCCGCGAGAGATCCACAACGGGTCGAATGAGTGCACCGTCGATGCCGGCGTCACGCTGGCCGATGCGTCGCGCGACGCACACGTCAATGCGCGATTCAAGGGTTACGCGGACGCGGCCGGCCTTGTTTCGTCTCCGCCATTGCGCAACGCAGGCACCATCGGCGGCAACCTGTGCGTCGACACACGATGCAACTACTACGACATGACCTATGAGTGGCGGAAGGCGGCCGGGTTCTGCATGAAGAAGGACGGTGACATCTGCCTGGTCGCGCCGAGCAGTCCTCGCTGCTGGGCAGTGTCATCCAGCGACACGGCGCCGATGGCCATCGCTCTCGACGTCATGTCGCTGCGTCTTCGTGCTACGCCCGAAATGCGCAGCGCTTACGTGAAGCTGCGGCGCCGCGGGTCGATCGACTTTCCCATCGCGGGCGCCGCTGTGGCCGCGCAGCTCGATGGCGACATCGTCACGTCATGCCGGATCGTGCTTTCCGCGGTCGCTTCGTACCCGCTCCAGGCAACCGCCGCTGAAGCTTTCCTGAAGGGTAAGCGGCTCGACGGAGAAGCGATCGACCAGGCGGCCGAGCTGGCCGCCCGGCCCGCCAAACCGCTGGACAACGCGGACCTGACCCACTTCTGGCGCAAGCGGATGGTCCGCGTGGTGGTGGAGCAGGCGTTGCACCGAATTAGCGACCAGGGGGCTGGGTTCGACGGTTAAGCTTTCAGGTCGTTATGACCCCTTTGCATCATCATTCATACATCCAGAAGGGCCAGGGAATGGTCGAGTACGCGCTCATCCTTGCCCTTGTCGCGCTGATCGTGATCATCGCGTTGATCGCGACCGGCGGTCAGCTCATCAACCTCTACTCCAACATCACCGCCACGATGTGCAACTTCCATGTGGGGTGCTGACCCGGTCTAGATTCGAAAGCCGGGGCCAGGCGCTGGTCGAATACGCTCTGATCCTTGCTTTGATCATCCTGGTGGTCATAGTGGTTCTGTTGTTGACCGGCAACCAGGTGACCAACCTCTACTCCAACATCACAACGACCATGTGCAGCTACCACGTAGGGTGCTAGCCCCTCCGTCGCCTTCGGCGACACCTCCCCATAAATGGGCAGGAGCAGCTCCCGCGGCTTTCTAGTCGGGTAGGGCTGCCGCCGCCGCCTGAGCCGCTCGCTCTGCGCCGGCCCGAATCGCATTCATGTCCTTTCTGGCCAGCGCCTCCGGGGCAAACAGCGCTCCGGTCAGCCCGACGACTTTGACCCCCAGCCTTAGGTAGGCTCCGATGTCGTCGATCGGCACGCCGCCCGACACCCAGAAAGGCACGCCGCCCAAGGGCCCGTTCAGCGCCTCGATGTAGCGCGGGCCGCCAACCGGAGTGACAGGAAACACCTTGACCAGGGCCGCGCCGTGCAGTCGCGCCTGGTAGATCTCGGTCGGCGTCAGCGCGCCGAGCACGCACAGGATGTCTTCCTGCCGGCACGCGTCCGCGACCTCGGGAAGCACGACGGGCGTGACCACGAACGAGGCGCCCGCCTGCTTTGCCTCCTTCACCGCGCCCGGATCCCAGACCGTCCCCACACCCACCGGGTAGCGCCCGCCCGTGCTGGCGATGAGGCCTTTGATCATCTCGAAGCAATGCGGCACGGTTTTCGTGATCTCGATCGTGAGGACGCCCGCCTCCGTCGCAGCCAGGCAGGCCTGAAAACCCGCTTCGGCATCCTCGGTGCGCAGCACGCCGCAGAGACGGTTGGGGAAGGCTTCGGCGATGGTCCGCACGCCAGAGTGATTATCGGGCACCTCGGGCATCCCCTTCTTCACGCCAGTTCGGAGCACTCCCTATGCTGGTACATACGTATGACCGGGGTGACGGCGACAGAGTCGACCCGCGACCAGATCATCCATGCGGCGGCCGACTCCCTCCTCGAAAACGGGTACTCGGGCACCAGCGTCCGCGCCATCGCCTCCAAGGCGGGCGTGGCGATCGGCAACCTCCAGTACTGGTTCCCCACCAAGTCCGAGCTGCTGGTCGAGGCCTGGCGATATCTCACCGTGAAGTCGGTCGAGGAGCTCCGCCGGACCCTGAACCAGCTGACCGACCCGCTCGTCGTCCTCGAGATTGGCGTCGAGTCGCTGTGGGACTCCCTCCGCCGCCTCGGCGACGTCCAGCTGGCGGCCTTCGACCTGCTGGTCCAGGCCCCCCGCACCGAGCGCCTGCGCGCCTACCTCCCCGAACTGTTCACCCGGTACCGCGAGGTCATCCAGGAGCAGCTCGACCGGCTGGAGGTCGACGGGCGGATCCGCCTCACCGTGCCCCGCGACGTCCTGGTGCCACTGGTGCTGAATACGGTCCTGGGCTTCGGGCTTTACTACGTCGTGACCCGCGACGACGAGTCCTGCGTGCGCGCTCTCTCCGCCTTCCGCCAGCTGGCCGGCAGCCTGATCGAGCCCGTGAATTGAGCGCCGCAGTCCAGGTCATCGACGGCGAGCTCGACCGCCTGGAGGGCCTGTGGTCGGATGGCCTCTCGGACTCGTACCGCGTCTACCTGGAATCGGTCGACGGATTCGAGCCGGACGTGCAGCCGAGACTGGCCCTGGCCGCGGCCCTCATCGAGGTCGGCGTGCGGCTGCAGGGCCTCGGCGGCGGCGCCGCCGCGCCGACCACTCTGTTGATGGGCGACCTGTGCCTGGCTCGCGGCTCGCGCCTGCTCGCGGACCACGCCCCGCTCGCCGTCCAGGTCGCCTTCGCGCGCGCGATCGAGGTGGTAGCAGCCGCGGCCGCGGCGCAGCAGCCTGCGCCTGCCACACGGCAGCTTCTCCAGCAGTCGCTCGGGGCCGCGAATTGAGCCACCGCAGGCTCGAATTCGCCAGCGCGCACCC
>VBGE01000043.1 GCA_005880345.1 Chloroflexota bacterium
CTCGCGTCGACTTCCACAATTCGGGGTCCAGAGCGCGGAAGAGAGCTTCTATTCGAGGCTGCCAGGTCCACAGCAGGTCGTAGGCGAATTGCTTGAGTTCCTCCACAGCCCTAGAGGGTTGCCGTCCGGGTCTTTAGCCGGATCTTCGGCGCCCATGCGGCCGCATTGCGTCGTTGACTCCTGCGCGCGCTCGGTTACGCATCCACGGGATGCGCGCCCTCGCGTGCTCGGAGTCGCCTAGCACTGCAGCCACCTGGATCGCCGAATCTCTCGGCCAAAGCCCGAACGTCAACCCTAAGATCGTAGTGAGGAAGGGGATATGAAGGCAGTCGTCATGGCCGGCGGCGAGGGTTCGCGGCTTCGGCCGCTCACCAGCAGCCTGCCCAAACCTCTGGTCCCGGTCGCGGGGCGGCCGATCATGGAGCACATCCTTCTGCACCTGCGCCGGCACCAGCTGCGCGACGTGGTGGCGACGGTGCAGTACATGGGCGCGTCGATCCGCAACTACTTTGGCGACGGCTCCGAACAGGGCGTCGCGCTGACCTACTCGCTCGAGGACTCGCCTCTCGGCACGGCGGGCTCGGTGATGCTGGCGCGGCAGCAGCTGAACGAGACGTTCGTCGTCATCTCAGGCGACTCGCTCACCGACATCGACCTGGGCGCCGCGGCGCGCTTTCACCGCGAGCGGAAGGCGCTGGCCACCATCGTCTTGAAGCCAGTTCCGAATCCATTGGAGTACGGCGTGGTCGTCGTCGACGAAGGCGGCGCGGTGCAGCGATTCATCGAGAAGCCAAGCTGGGGCGAGGTCATCTCCGACCTGGCCAACACCGGCATCTACATCCTCGACCCTGCGGTGTTCGACTTCTTCCGCCCGGGCGAGGTCACCGACTGGTCGGGTGACGTCTTTCCGAAATTGCTCAAGGAGGGCGAGCACGTCTTCGGCTGGATCGCCGACGGCTACTGGGAAGACGTGGGCAGCCACTCGGCGTACGTCAAGGCGAACTTCGACTGCCTCGAGGGACGCGTGAAGGTGCAGCTGCCCGGCGACCGGGTTGGCGAGTCGACGTGGATCCATCCCGACGCGGAGATCTTCGAAGGCGCGCGCGTGGATGGACCGGCCTTGATCGGCGCGGGCGCCAAGGTTCGCGCGGGCGCATGGGTCAACGGGCCGGCGGTCATCGGCGCATACACGACGATCGATTCGGGCGTGAAGATCTCGAACTCGATCGTCTGGGACCACAGCTACATCGGGCTGAACTCTCGGTTGCGCGGCTCGGTCGTCTGCCGGTCCGTGACGATCAAGAACGGATGCCTGCTCGAAGAGGGCAGCGTGATCGGCAGCGACGTGACTGTCGGCGCCGGGTCGACGGTCAATGCCAACGTCCGCATCTGGCCGAACAAAGAGGTTGAGCCGGGTGCAGTGGTGCACGAATCGATCATCTGGGCGGGCGCGTGGAAGCGCGGTCTGTTCAGCTCGTACGGGTTGAACGGGCTGATCAACATCGAGATCACGCCCGAGTTTGCGTCGCGGCTGGGCGCGGCGATCGGCGCCTTGACGCCGAAAGGCACCGAGATCGCATTCTCGCGCGACTACACGCGGTCCGCACGCATGATCGGCCGGGCGCTGATGTCGGGCATGATCTCGTCGGGCACCAACGTCATCGACCTCTCGGTGATGCCCGCGCCTGTCTCGCGGTACTGGGCACGCCACAACCATGTGTCCGCCGTGCACGTGCAGACGTCGCCTGTCGATCCGCGATCGTCTGACGTGCGCATCTTCGACGACCACGGCCTCGACATCGACAAGCGAAATGAGCGGAAGCTCGAGGGGCTGTTCTTTCGCGAGGACATCCGGCGCGTGTCGCACTACGAGATGGGCCGCATCACTCGGCGCGAGCAGCAGACCGAGCGCTACCTCGAGGACCTTATTGCGAAGCTCGACCTGGAGTCGGTGCGCGCGGCGAACTTCAAGGTCGTGATCGATTACAACAACGGCGCGGTCGCGATGGTGCTGCCCCAGGTGCTGCGCGAGCTGAACTGCCAGGTCATCCCTCTGAATGCGGCGCCGGCGGAGATCGTGATGGAGCAGGACGACGCGACCTTCCAGGCGCATCTGCAGGAGATCGGCGTCATCACGTCTGCGGTGAAGGCCAAGCTCGGGGTCTTCATCGACTCGCCAGGCGAGCGGTGCTTCATCGTCGACGAGTCGGGCAATGTGCTCAGCCACCACGATGCGTTCGCGGTCTTGACGGAGCTCGCGTTGACCGGGCGGCACGGCATGGTGCTCGGCCCGGCTTCCACGTCGCTCGCTTTCTCGATGATCGCCGAGAAGCTCGGCAGCAGGTTCGTCCCGACCAAGATCACGCCTGGGGCGGTTCTGCGCGCGGCGCAGCACGCGGAGGCGGTCCTTGCGTCGGACGGCGCGGGTGGCTACTGCTGGCCGGACTTCGCGGTGTCGTTCGACGCGGTATGCACGATCGCACGCGTGCTCGAGCTTCTCGCCAAGACGGGCGCGTCACTGGGCGGCCTGCGTTCGCGCATCCCGGAGGTGGCGCACCAGACGGCGATCGAGTTCTGTCCATGGGAGGTCAAGGGGCGCGTGATGCGCACGATGATGGAGAAGCACCTGAAGGACCGCGTGGACCTCACCGACGGGGTGAAGGTGTTCGTCGACGACGGGTGGGTGCTGGTGGCGCCAGACCCGGACCGGCCCGAGTACTACATCATCGCGTCGACCACCGACGCCGCCCACGCGAAGCGGCTGGTGGATGAGTACGCGTCGCTGGTTCGATCGGTGGTCGCCGAAGCCGCTCCCCGGGCCGAGGCCGTCGTCGAAACCTGACCGCCTAAAATCGATTGTCTGCCGAGCGGGAGTAGCTCATCTGGCAGAGCGCGACCTTCCCAAGGTTGAGGTAGCGGGTTCGATCCCCGTCTCCCGCTCCACCTTGAAACCTTCTCTCAGGTACCTGGGTTTAGGTACCGAGGTGGTTCAGATTCGGGTATTTGTCGCCTTTCCTGTCCATTCCGGCGTGCCCATAGTGAGCGACGGAGCCAAATGAGCGACAACTACAAGGTGTATGCCCAGAAGATGACAGAGCGGCGGGCAGCAGCCCGGGACCGGAGCCCGTTGCGATCCCACCTCGTCGAGCTGCTGCGGGTCGTGGAGCGATGCGAGTCCATGTGGGCACTCGAAGACCGCATCGAACGCTCCCGCTGATCTCCGCGTAGGCATGCGGGTCGAGGACCGCTGTCTTCATGGCTTCGTCGGCATGGCGAGCAAGAGACCGCTGGCAAGTTGATTTCGTAATCGCTACCCATTAGGCTCCTTAAGAAACCGTCTGGTGCCATGTTGGGGGTGATTGAATGAGACGACACCGGCTGCTTGCGTTGGCCGCTCCGCTGAGCGTGATCGCGACCCTGATCGCCAGCCCGCCTGCCGCGGCCTCCACCGGAGTCGGCACTGTGCCACAGGGCACACAGTCCGACGCCCAATACGAGGCGAGCGCCGCCGCGAACCACGTGACCAACGTCTTCGCGACGTCGCAGCGCGTCAGCTGCTACCGACCCGAAGTCCCGTACTTCGGCAACCTCGGCCCCGCCAACGGCTACAGCGGAATGACCACTTGCAGTGGGTCGGCCACGACTGGCGAGGACACCGGCCCCACGCCGTACCCGAGCCAGGCCGGCAGCAATCCCGGCTCCCCGGCCACCGAGCCGATGCTCGTGAAGAACCACTCGGAGTCGGACATTCGAGTCGACCCCACTAACCCAAGACACCTCATCGGCACGTCGAAGTGGGCCGTCAGCGCCGAGGGCTACAACCACCTGCTTGGGTTCTTCGAGTCGTGGAACGGGGGCGCGACCTGGCCGGTGCAAGGCCACATTCCCGGCTACGAAGGCTGGACCGACAACACCGACCCAGTCGGAGCCTTCGACAGCTTCGGCAACTTCTACACGCTGATCCTGCCCTACGAGTTCTATTACAACGCCGACGGCTCGCACAACTTCAAGACCAACCCCAACCTCGAGCCCAACCCCGCGGTGGCCGCAGAAGCGATAACCGTCTCCGTGCGCAAGCACGCACCAACCCGCGGAGTCCGCATTTCAACCGCGTCTATGCGATGTGGGTTGTCTTCGACTCGCTGTCGCCTGTCCCGTTCGCCTCATACGCTGACGCGCGTGCGGACGGCACCCATACGGCCTGGTCCAAGCCGCAGCGCCTGCCCAGTGCCGGCAACAACCCGCAGGGCGACACTTTCCTGCTGCCGCACGTCGACGGCAATGGGACCGTGTTCACGCCACTCACCAACTTCGCCGACAAGTCCACGCTGACGAGCATCCTCCTCGACCGCTCGACGGACGGCGGCGTCAGCTGGCAATCAGTGTCGACCATCGTGCACAACGTCACCGCACCACCACTCATCTACCGGAACACCAACTTCCGTGACGGCATCGAGGATACGTTCGCGGTCGGTCCCCACCGCCTCAACAACGGCACGTATCCGCTTTACGCCGCCTGGGAGGACTACAGCGCCAACTTCGGTAACCTCATCCTCAGCGCGTCATTTGATGGCGGGGTCACCTGGTCCGCGCCGATTCAAATCAACGACAACGCGAGTACCACGGTGGATGCCGTCCAGCCGAACCTCACGACAGCGGCCGACGGCACGGTGCTCGTCGCGTTCTACGACCGCAGGCTCGCCTGCCCCACTGGCGCAGAAGCAACCGCCGCCGGACTCCAGCTCGACCCGAACCACCCCGCGGGCGCGACCAACTACTGCATCAACGCAAGCCTGCAGGCGTACAACGCCGCTCTCAACCCGGTCGGAAACAACGTTCGGATCAGCCTCCACACCTGGGACCCGCAGCTCAACTCGATGAAGGCCGCGGGCATCGGCCGGACCGAAGGTTTCATCGGCGACTACTTCGGCAACGTCACCGCGGGTTCCATCGACTTCACGACCTCGGTCAGCACCTACGACGATGGCACCAACCCCAACCACTACCAGCAGCAGGTCGTAGCCACCCTGAACATTCCGTAAAGAAAGACCACTTAACAGCCCAAATATCACAACAGGGCTCCCATAAGATTGGGGGCCCTGTTTTTCTGACCGAGGAGGTCTGTGAGTCCATGGCGCGAACCCCGCTGCTGCGACGTTTCCTGGCCCTGGCCGAGGATTTCGAAGAAGCAAATCGCACCGGCCGATCCGTCGACGTCGTCCAGGAGGAACGCCACAAGATGCGGCTCACGCGTCGCGATTTCCTCAAGGCCACCGGCGCCACCGTCGGCGCGGCCGCCTTCGCCGGCCCGGTCGCCGCGCTGGCCTCGACCAGGCGCCCATCCGGCACCCAGGGCCGCATCGCCATCATCGGCGGTGGCATCGCAGGCCTGAACGCCGCCCTGACGCTGCAGGACGCCGGCATCACCTCGACCGTCTACGAAGCCTCGAGCCGGGTGGGCGGCAGGATGCATTCGGACACGACCTCGTGGCTCAACGGCCAGACGAGCGAGCACTGCGGTGAGCTCATCGACAGCAAGCACAAGACCATCCTCGGCCTGGCCAATCGCTTCAAGCTCCCGACGGTCGACCTCCTCGCCGCCGAGCCGGTCCACTCCACGGAAACCGACTTCTTCGGCAACCAGTACTACAGCGGCGCCCAGGCCAACGTCGACTTCGGCCCGGTGTGGAGCGCGGTCAAAAAGGACCTCAACTCGGCGCCGTTTCCGACCCTGTACAACAGCTTCACGCCGGCCGGCCAGGCCCTCGACCGGCTCAGCCTCTATGACTGGATCGAGAGTCGAGTGCCGGGCGGTCACGCCAGCCCGATGGGTCAGCTGCTCGACGTCGCATACAACATCGAGTACGGCAACATCACGCAGGAGCAGAGCTCGCTCAACCTCATTTATTTGCTGGGCTTCCAGCCGGTGCCGGGCAACTTCCGAGTCTTCGG
Source organism: Chloroflexota bacterium (assembly GCA_005880345.1). Classification (GTDB taxonomy): domain Bacteria; phylum Chloroflexota; class Dormibacteria; order Dormibacterales; family Dormibacteraceae; genus 40CM-4-65-16. Next base: position 5,953 of record VBGE01000043.1, read on the forward strand.
CGCGTCGGATGAGCGCTACCACATCGCCGGCGGCAACGAGCAGCTTCCCCAGGCCATCGCCGCCGCATTGGCCCCGGGCACCGTCCAGCTCAACACCACGCTCACGGGCATCGTCCACAACCAGGACAACACCTACACGGTGAGCCTCAAGGCCGGTGATTCGACCACGACCAGAGTCTTCGACCGCGTGATCCTGGCCATCCCCTTCTCTGTCCTGCGCACGATCCTGACGTCAGACCGTGCGTATCAGGCCGCGGGTTTCACGCCCCTCAAGCAGACCGCGATCACGCAGCTCGGCTACGGCAAGAACGCCAAGCTGCAGCTGCAGTTCAACTCGCGCTACTGGAACACGTCTGGGCCGTGGGGCCTCGGCAACGGCAGCACGTACGCGGACACCGGCTACCAGAACACGTGGGAGGTGACTCGCGCCCAGGACGGGACGCCCGGAATCCTCGTCGACTACACGGGTGGCGGTGTGCCTCTCGCCTCGTTCAATGGTGATGCGTCGGATCCGAAGGTCGCCGCCAGGTTCGCCCAGACGTTCCTCAGCCAGATAGAGCCGGTCTTTCCGGGGATCACCCGGCAGTGGAACGGCAAGGCAACCCTTGACGTGCCTTTGAGCAACCCCCTCCTGCTCGGCTCGTATTCGTACTGGAAGGTCGGCCAGTACACCCAGTTCAGCGGCTACGAAGGCGTGCGGCAGCCCGATCTAATGACCGGCAAGTGCCACTTCGCCGGCGAGCACTGCTCGACCAACTTCCAGGGTTACATGGAAGGCGGTGCCGAGCAAGGAGCCCGCGCGGCGAACGAGATCCTCGCCGACTACAAGGCGGGGATAACGACCTAAGAAGAACCCTGCACGCGATCGGGGATGCGCAGCGCCATGGCGACCCATGCCATGGCGCCCGCCGCCAGGATGCCCGGCGCGAACGCGAGAATCGCGTTGCCGGTCGCGTCCCACAGCGCGCCGGCGATCAGCGGGATGAGAAACCCGGTCGCGTACTGCACGGTGAAGATCGCCGCGCTCATGCTGGCCACGCCCCCGGGCGGGGCCAGCCGCGGCGGCAGGCTCAGCACGACGACAAACGCAAGCGCGGTCGAGAAGCCGAGCACCGGCGCCCAGAGGACGGCGCCGAGTCCTGGCGTGAGGACGAGGCCGAGCTGCGCCACCGCCATCACCACGGCCGAGCCGATGAACCCCGCGCGGCCTGTGAGCAGCCGTGGCAACAGGGCGACCGCGGGCGCGGTCAGCAGCTGCGCACCGTTCAGCAGCGCGAGCGCAGGCGCGATCAAGGAGTGGCGGCCGGTCTGTTCGAGAAAATCGGGGATGTATGCGTTGGCGCCGAAGTACGCAGCCGACGCCATGCCCATCACCACTCCGATGCGGATCGCCTGGCCCTGCCGCCAGTCAGGCCACCACCGTGAGGCGCCTGCGGGCCGCTGGGTCCGTGATGGGGCCGCGACGCCGATCGCGACAGCACTCGCCAGCACGATGAGCGACCAGCTCGCGAGCGCCCAGCGCCAGTCGCCGTGCGCGAGAGGCAGGACGCCGACCGGTGTGGTCAGCGCGGTGGGCAGCGTCTCGCCGATCAGGATGCCGTTGCTGTAGACCGCGGTCGCGATGGCGATCCGCCGCGGAAACCACTCGCGCACGAGGTGAGGGAAGGCGGGCTGAGTCACCGCCACGCCCACACCCATCAGGAACGTCGATGCGAACAGAACCGCAACGCTCGGCCCCAATCCCCGCAGCGCGCCGAACAGCGCCACGGTGCCCAGGCCGGCGATCACTGCGCCGCGCACCCCGAGCTTGGCGATCAGCAACGAGCCGGGCACTGCGGCGAGGGCGAGGATCAGCACGGGGCCGGAGACCAGCACGCCCACCGCCTTCTCGTCGAGGTGCAGCTCGCGATGGATCAGTGGCACTAAGGGCGGCACCGCGAGCATCGTCAGGCGGAGGTCGATCCCGCCGAGCCACAGCAGCAGCAGCCGCACCCAGTCCTTGCGCGTCAGGCGCATGGACGATTCCCCATACTGGGACCCGTGGCTGGACTACTCATCGTCACCGCGGCCGGACCCGAGGAACCGACGCGCGCGAGCATCCCGTTCCACATAGCGGTCAACGGGGCCAAGCCCGGCGGCACTGTGGTGGCGATTGCCCTGACCGGCGAGGCGGCCGAGCTGGTCAAGCCGGACGTCATCGCCAACGTCTTCGGGCTAGGCGTGCCGCCGCTGCGCGACCTCCTCGACAAGTGCCTGGACAACGACGTACCCATCTACGTTTGAAAAGGCTGCGCCGAGGCCCGTGGGGTCTTGCCGGAGATGCTCACCCCGAACGAGAAGTTCATCACGCCGCCGGAACTCGTGCGCCTGACGATGGAGGCGGATAAAGTCCTCAGCTTCTAGCTGCGGGTCGCGCCGATGGCGGCGAGCGCGCTCGGGTTCTCCAGCGAGGAAAGGTCGCCCGGATCCTTGCCGGTATAGACCGACTTGACGACACGCCGCAGGATCTTGGCGTTGCGGGTTCGCGGCAGGTCGCTCACGAAGTGGATCGCATGCGGGCGCAGCGGCTTGCCCAACGCGCCGGCGACGAGGTCCGACAGCTCGCGCGCCAGCTCCTCGCTCGGCTTCTGGTTCGGCCGCAGGATGACGAAGCACACCAGCACCTCGCCCTTCAGCTCGTCCGGCACGCCGATCGCGGCGGCCTCCGCGACCGCAAGGTGGCCGACCAGCACCGACTCCACCTCGGCCGGCCCCAGGCGCTTGCCGGCGATCTTGATCGTGTCGTCGGAGCGGCCGAGCACGTACCACAGCCCATCCTGCGGGTCGACATATGCCCAGTCGCCGTGCACCCATAGGTCGTCGAACCTGCTCCAGTACGTGTCGAGGTAGCGCTGCCGGTCGCCCCAGAAGCCCCGCGTCATCCCTGGCCATGGATTGCGAAGGGCCAGCTCGCCAACCTCGCCGCGCACCGAGCGCCCGTCGGAATCGAGCACGTCGCCCG
>VBGE01000223.1 GCA_005880345.1 Chloroflexota bacterium
AGTTCAACTCCGGCAACGCCACCGGCAAGGTCGCCTACGTCTACGCGATCCGCTTCAAGGACGCGAACTCCGCGACCACGAGCTTCAAGTCGAACACCAAGGACTTCCACCTGGACGATCCGACGGTGGCCCAGCTGAAGGCGGCCGGCGCCACGGTGAGTCAGGGGTCGGCGACCGGTCTCGGCGACAACTCGATAGTGGTCACGATCGACGTCGGCGGCTCGGCCGTATATGTCGCCGCCTGGCAGAAGAAGTCCTTCGAGGTCGCGATGGTCACCTTCAACGATTCCGGCGCCGGGGCGCAGGCCGCGACGAAGATCAACGGCCGGATCAGCTGAGGTGCCCTGGTACTCCGAGGCACCGCTGACTCAGCTGGCGCGTGCGACACGGGGCGCAATCGACGACGTCACGCGCGTTCGCCGCGCCTGGCATTGGAACACGCCGCGACCACACACGTGGCCTGAGGCCGGCGCCGTCGTCCCGCCGCCGGCGAGCGATCTGGGCTGGGCGCGGGTCGAGCCCGTGCGTTCGATCCGTTATCTCATCCAGCACACGCTGCTACTTCCTTTCACCGAGGCGATGGTGCACCCCAAGGTCGAGGGCCGCGAGTGGGTGCAGGAGCTCGAGCGTCCGGTCATCTTCGCCGCCAACCACTCGAGCCACGCCGACACGTCGCTCATCCTCCACTCGTTGACGGACACGGCCCGCGACCGCACCGTCGTCGCCGCGGCGGCCGACTACTGGTTCAAGCATCCGATCCTCGGCAACATCGTCAGCCTGTTCCTCAACACGTTCCCGTTCTCTCGCACGGGCGGCGCGCAGGCGCAGCTGCACAGCTCGAGCCAGCTGCTCAAGTCGGGCTGGAACCTCGTGCACATCCAGGGCGCATTCCAGGTCATGCCGAGACATCAGAAGCTCCCGATACCAGGCCCGATTCGCGTGCGCATCGGCAAGCCGATGACGCCGAAGGCGGATGAGGGCTCGCGCGATTTCACCGCGCGGGTCGAGAACGCGGTGCGCTCCCTGTCCAGTGGACCGGAGCAGCCTGACGTGCAGGGGACCTGGATCGAGCGCTGGCGGGCCTCGCAGCCGCGCGAGAGGCGATACGAGAGCTAGGACGTAGCCGGATCGACCCGGAACACCGGATGGTCAGGCGCGATCTTCCGAAGCTCTTCGGTCGACGAGTCGGCGCTGACCCCTCCGAAGAACATCCCGACCTCGAACTTCCACCGCCTCAGGTAGTCGCGCAGGATCGGCACCTTCTGGTCATCGGGAATTTCCACCGCGCGAAACGCTTGCGTCTTGTTCCCCAGCACCAGCTCACCGCCGCCTGACGCGCGGATGTTGCGTACCCACTGCGTGTGCCCTCGGGGGGCGACGAGGTACTGCTTGCCCTCGTAGGTCAGGAGATTGACGGGCGACGCGCGCCACTCGCCCGACTTGCGGCCGCGCACCCGCAGCACACGCGAACCCCACACGCTGACACCGAGGCGGGTGAATACCGCAACGACGCGATTGAAAACGTGTTTCGTGAACCAGTCGGGCCTCTGGTAGTGCTCCATGCCTGCACTACGATAACCACGCTTGACGTACTCGATCGTGGCTCGCGACCAGGACAGCGGCGAGATGGGCGTGGCGGTCCAGTCGCACTACTTCCAGGTCGGGCCGGTGGTGCCCTGGGTTCTCGCCGGCGTTGGCGCGGTGGCGACTCAATCCCACCTGAACATCAGCTTCGGACCGCTCGGGCTCGAGTACATGCGCGCCGGGTACCCGGCCGGGCGGGCGCTGCAGGCTCTGCTCGCCGGCGATGACCGGCCGGAGATGCGCCAGCTGTCCCTCGTCGACGCCAACGGCAACGTCGCGACCCACACAGGCGACAAGTGCATCCCCGCCGCCGGACACCGCACCGGAGACGGATTCAGCTGCCAGGCCAACCTGATGGAGAAGGACACGGTGTGGGGCGCGATGTTCGAGGCCTACACGCTAGCCAAAGGCCCGCTCGCCGAACGCATGCTGGCCGCCCTGGACGCGGCCGAGGCCGAGGGCGGCGACATCCGCGGCAAACAGTCTGCGGCGATGGTCGTGGTGAGAGGCAACGCCTCCGGCCGTTCGTGGGAAGACCGCGTCATCGACCTCCGCGTTGAAGATTCGCCCGAGCCGCTCAAAGAGCTGCGCCGCCTGCTTCACGTCAAGCGCGCGTACATGCACGACGACGAGGCCGAGCGCCTCGAGGTCGCAGGGGATGTGGAGGCTGCGGTCAAGCTGCGCATGGAGGCCGCCGACCGCGCCCCCGAGCTCGTCGAGCTGTCCTTCTGGGCCGGCCTCGACACGGCCAAGCTCGGCGACGTCGACGGCGGCTGCCGGCTCATCTCGCGCGCCGTCGCCGAAGAGCCGCGCTGGATCGAGACGCTGAACCGCCTCGCGGCCGTCGACTGGATACCACGCGAGCTCGCCGATCAGATCAGGGAGCGCCTGGCGGCCACCGCAAAGCGCCGCTAGACTTCATCAGGTTTGGGCAAGCACAAGACTCAACGCAGAGGGCCGCGGCGACCTGAGAAGGCGCGCAAGACAGAGCGCGAGAACGGCGACCAGAAGGAACCCGCGGTCGTGATGGACGCGGTCGTCTCGCAGGCTCTGCCGAACGCGATGTTCGAGGTCGAGGTCGAGGGCGGCCACAAGCTCATCGCATATGCGGCCGGCCGCATGCGCCGCTACTTCATCCGCATCACGCCTGGCGACCGCATCCGCGTCGAGCTCTCGCCCTACGACCTCACGCGCGGCCGCATCGTCTACCGCTACCGCGACTGATCTTGTCCGCGGCCGGCGGCCTTCTCGACTCGCTCGATAAGGCCCGCGTCTTCGACCTCGAGCAGCCTCGCTACGCGGGCGCGCCCACGCACCCCGCGCACGCGCCCGGCTTCAACTACTTCATGCACCGCCACCACGCGCGCGGCGCACCTGAGGCTCGGACGAGCGCGTCCGGCATCGTGGTCATGCCAGAGCACTCGGGCACGCACATCGACGCGCTCGTCCACCAGGCGGAGAACCTGACGCTGCACGGCGGCGTCCACGTCGACAGCGGCGTGCAGACCTCGTCCGGCTTCAAGCAGATGGGCGTGGAGACGATCGCGCCCATGGTGGGCAGGGGCGTCCTCCTCGACGTCGCAGGCGACCGGCGCCTCGACCGCGGCTACCCGATCACGCCGGAAGACCTGCAGCGTGCGGCCAAGGTCCCGATCGCAGCGGGCGACGTCGTCCTGGTGCGCACCGGCTTTGGCGCGTTGTGGTCAGACCCCGACGCATACCTCCAGGCCGCGGGCGTCAACGCGGCCGGTTGCCGCTGGCTCGTCGACCAGAAGGTCCGGGCCGTCGGTGCTGACAACATGGCTTTCGACGTCGGCGGGCCGCCCGATCCAGATCTCAAGGTCACCCTGCCAGGCCACCTGCTGTTCCTGGTTCGCGCGGGCATCTTCATCATCGAAAACCTGAACCTGGAGGAGCTGGCTGTGGCCGGGGTCGACGAGTTCCTGTTCGTCTGCCTGCCGCTCAAGATGCGTGGCGCCACCGGCTCACCTGTGCGCCCGATCGCGATCGCGTAGCCCTTTCCTGAAGCCGCGCGTTTTGAACATGCGTGGTCGGCTTGTTCAAGCTCGCATTCGCGGCCGTGGTGGCGCTGGCCGCGACCCAGGCCGCGCCGCCCACCGAGCGCGTGCTCGACATTCCCTGGCACCACCAGGAGCACAACCTGACGTGCGAGGCGTCGGCGCTGAAGATGGCGCTGTCCTACTACCGCGTCTCGACCGACGAGCTCACTCTCCTCGGCTACATGAGCATCGATTCGAGGCCGGCGCAGTTCAATGTCCAGGGCCGCCTGAGGACATGGGGCGACCCGGCGGCTGGATTCGTGGGCAACCCGGACGGCCACATCGAGCGCTACACCGGCTACGGCGTTTACTTCCAGCCGGTCGAGCGCGCCGCACTCGCGGCCGGGGTCACGGTGATGAAGGCCGGCTCGGGACTGTACGGCTCGCCCGTGACGCCGGCCGAGCTATACGGCGCCGTGCTCGACGGCCATCCGGTGGTGGCCTGGATCAGCAACACGTACCACCAGGTTCCCCTGGGGCATTACGTCGCGTATGACGGCGCGTCCGTCGGCTACACGCTGACCGAACACGCCGTCACGATCATCGGGGTCAAGCCCGACGCTGTGCTCATCGACGACCCCTGGTTCGGGCGCGCGTGGCACCCGAAGGCACAGTTCGAGTCGGCTTACGCGACCTTCGCCGGAATGGCGGTGATCCTGGGTCCCCGGCCCTACCGCCGGCCGACGGTCTGGAAGCAGTCCAGGCAGTAGACCGGCCGCGCCCCTGTGGGCAAGAACGGCACCTGCGTCGGCTTCCCGCAGTTCGAGCAGACCACGTCATGCATCACGCGCGCCCGTCCGCCGCCGTTGCCGTCCGCCTGGCGGCGCGCCGCCCGGCACTCCGGGCACCGTCTGGGCTCGTTCTGCAGCCCGCGAGACTGATAGAACTCCTGCTCCCCCGAGGTGAAGAGAAACTCCCGCCCACAGTCACGACACGTCAATGTCCGATCCACGAAACTCACCGTCTGGCCTCCCCTTGTTCTTGGCGCTGAGGCCCCGGCGATGGCGGCCGGACTACCCTCGGCGTGCGGGGGCGATTCTAACTCGGTTGGCGAACATTTGGAGGTAGATCCTTACATCGCTTTACGCGCTGGCGACCGCTTCCTCGCGGGTGGCCTCCTCGACCGGCGGCGCCTCGAATCCCAAACCGGCGCGCGCCCCGGTGAGCGGCACCTCCTTCATGAACACGGTCGCGACAAGGGCCAGGATCAGGATCGCCCCGGCAAAGATGTAGATGTCGTGGAGCGAGTCCGAGAGGGCCAGCCGGATGGCGTGCACGATCGCGGGCGGGATCTTCGAGATCAAGGTCGGGTCGAGGATCGCGTTCGGGTTGCCGCCCGTCGGCAGCCCCTGGGTCACGGAAGACGGCAGGTGAAGGTCCGCCAGCCGGACTGAGATGTAGCTCGGGAGCCGGTTCGAGAGGACCGCGCCGAGGATGGCGCTGCCCACCGTGCCGCCCAGGTTGCGCCAGAACTGGATCTGGCTCGACGCCACGCCCAGGTACTCCCGCGGCAGAGCGGTCTGCACCGCGGTGAGGTAGAGCGGGAACGTGATACCCAGGCCGAGGCCGACCACGATCAGATCGGCCACCACGTGCCACTCGGGCACTGAGGGCGTGATCTGCGAGAGCAGCCACATGCCGAAGATCATCACCGTCACGCCCAGCGTGCCCAGGAAGCGGTAGTACCGGATCTGCTTCATGACGAACCCGGTCACAGTGCTCGCGCCGAGCAAGCCGAACATCATCGGGGTGATGAGGGCACCCGAGTTGGTCGCGCTGATGCCGAGCACGCCCTGGAAGACCAGAGGCGTGAACAGGATCGAGCCGAACATGCCGAACGCGGTGAGGAAGCCGACGATCATGCTCACCGAGAACGTCGAGTTCTTGAACAGGTGCAGCGGCACGATCGGGTGCTCGACGCGAGACTCGGTGAAAATGAAGGCTGCGAGCATCAACGCGGCAAACGCGAGCAGCGTCAGCACCTGCCATGAGGTCCACGCGTGGTCTCGGGTGATGGACAGCGCGATGAGCAGCGGCACGATGCCGGCCGCCAGGGTCACCGCGCCGAAGAAGTCGATGTCGCGCCATGAGGCCTTGGAGCGGACATAGGGCAGGCCGACGAGGACGACGATCACGGCGATGATCCCGACGGGGATGTTGACCTCGAACACCCAGCGCCAGCTCCAGTGGTCGGTGATGAACCCACCCGTGGTCGGGCCGACGATCGAGCTCAGTCCGAACACGGCGCCGAAGAGGCCGGCGAGACGGCCGCGCTGGTCGGGCGGGAAGAGGTCGCCGATGACGGTGAACACCGTGGCGAAGAGGACGCCGCCGAAGATGCCCTGGACTCCGCGAGCGACGATCAGCTGGGTCATGTCCTGCGACAGGCCGCACAGGGCCGACGCGATGACAAACCCGATCATGCCCAGGAGCAAGAACGGCTTGCGGCCGAACAGGTCGCCGAGCTTGCCGGCGATCGGGGTCATCGTGGTCGACGTCACCAGGTAGGCGGTCGTCACCCAGGCCAGGCGGTCGAGGCCGTTGAGGTCCGCGACGATGCGTGGGATTGCGGTGCCGACGATGGTCTGGTCGAGGGCCGCCAGCAGAAGCGCGAGCATGGTTCCGGCGGTGGCCAGGATGACCCGCCTCCGCGACAGTCCTGCAGTCATCGACTGATTCACTTTCCCAGCTCCTTCCTGGCGTTCTCCACCAGCAACAGGCACGATCGACTCGATGCGCACCCTACCGGCGTCGGTCAGGCGGGCACGCACGGAGCGCCGGTCTTCCGGGTCCGGCACCCGCGCCACGAGCCCGTCGCGCTCGAGGTGGTCGACGAGGCCGGTGACGTTGCGCGGAGTCATGGTCAGGTCGTCAGCCAGCTCGCCCAGCGGCATGTCGCCGCAACGGAACAGGCGGAAGAGGACGCCCATCCGGCCCTCGCTGAGGTCGTGCTTGGCGCCCCACCTCTCCTGCAGCAGGTGAAGAGTGCGCCCGGCGTAACGAAGAGCAGCCAGCGCCTCGACCGCGGCCAGGTCGATCTGGAGTGGATCAAAAAGCTCGCGAAAGCGCTTGATATAGAGACGGCCATCCGAGTCGCGCTCGATTTCGCCCAGCGTGGGAGTCTCGGGGAGCTTCACTTCAGAGTCATGCATCTTGTATGACTTCATTGTTACCGAATACAGCTCTCGGCCGCAAGTTATTCTCTTCGAGTGATCGTCGACGCCCACCTCGACATCGCCTGGAACGCGATTTCAGCCGGTCGCGGCTTCCTCGCGCCGCCGGCTCCCGGCTTCGTGGTCAGCCGTCCAGCCCTCGTTGCGGCGGGCATCGGTCTGGTCTTTGCCACCCTGTACACGGCCCCCGCCCACGCCCGGCGCTCGATGCGGACCCGCTTCGTCTACGAGGACGCCCACGAGGCGTACCTGATGGCGACTGCCGAGGTGAACTACTACCGGTCCTGTGGCCTCGAGCTGATCGGCGATCGCGCCCAGCTTTCAGGCTACGCGCGGGGTTGGAGGAAGGGCCGCCTCGCCGCGGTGCTCCTCATGGAGGGCGCCGATCCCATCGAGACACCCGCCCAGCTCGGCGCGTGGGTCGACCGCGGGGTGCGGATCATCGGCCCGGCGTGGGGGAGGACGCGCTACACCGGCGGCACCGGCGCGCCCGGCGGGCTCACCGAGCTTGGGCGCCAGCTGCTGCGGGCGATGCGCCGGAAGCACCTCATCCTCGACCTGAGCCACATGGCCGACCAGGCGGTCGCCGATGCGTTCGCCCTGTGGCGCGGCCCGATCATGGCGTCGCACAGCAACGCGCGGGCCATCGTGCCCGGCGACCGTCAGCTCACAGACGAGTCAGTCGCCGAGATCGCGAGGCGGGGAGGCGTGGTCGGGATCAGCTTCTACCAGCGCCATCTCCGCACGTCTGGGCGCGCGACGCTCCAGGACGTC
>VBGE01000224.1 GCA_005880345.1 Chloroflexota bacterium
CCCACCAGGAGCAGGCTGTTCCCGGCGCCTTCAGCCCGCGCGCGCACCAGCTGGTCGGTGCGCACGAGTCCGACGCACATCGCGTTGACGAGCGGATTGTTCGCATAGCACTCTTCGAAGTAGATCTCGCCGCCGACGGTGGGGATGCCGATGCAGTTGCCGTAACCGCCGATGCCGGCGACGACGCCCTCGAAATGCCGCGCCGAATCCGGCAGCGGGCCGAAGCGCAGCGAATCGAGCAGGGCGATCGGCCGGGCGCCCATGGCGATGACGTCGCGGATGATGCCGCCGACTCCGGTCGCCGAGCCCTGGTACGGCTCGATCGCGGAGGGATGGTTGTGCGACTCGATCTTGAACACCACCGCCCACCCCTCGCCGATCTCGACCGCGCCGGCGTTCTCGCCCGGACCCTGCAGCACCGCAGAACCCGTCGATGGCAGGCGCCGAAGCAGCGACTTCGAGCTCTTATAGGAGCAGTGCTCCGACCACAGGACGCCGAGCATGCCGAGCTCGACCTCGTTGGGCGCTCGCTTCAGCTGCTCGACGATGACCTTGTATTCATCTGGGGTGAGAGCGACCTCGCGGAGGCGTCTCTCGTCCACAGACTTGATGCTCAAGACACGAGCACCTTCAACGCGTTCTCGGCGACCGAGCGGAACAGCTTGAGGCCGTCGGTGCCGCCGAGCTCCGCCTCAGAGCACCGCTCCGGGTGCGGCATCATGCCGAGCACGTTACCTCGCGCGTTGATGATGCCCGCGATGTTGTGGAGCGAGCCGTTGGGGTTCGCGTTGGGCACGACGCGGCCGTCAGTGTCGCAGTAGCGGAACACGACCTGGCCGCGCTGCTCCAGGCGTGAAAGCGTCGCCGGGTCGGCGAAGTAGCTGCCCTCGCCATGCGCGATGGGGACGCGGAGGACGTCGCGCTCATTGCATCTCGCCGTGAAGGGAAGGTCGGTCCGTTCGACAAGCAGGTTGGTCCACTCGCACCGAAACTCGAGCGAGGCGTTGCGGATGAGCGCGCCCGGCAGGAGGCCCGCCTCACAGAGGACCTGGAAGCCGTTGCAGATGCCCCAGACCAGGCCGCCGCGGTCGGCGAACTCACCGACCAGCTCCATGATCGGTGCGAAGCGCGCGATCGCGCCGGTGCGCAGGTAGTCGCCGTAGGCGAAGCCTCCCGGCAGGATCACGCAGTCGCATTCTTTGAGATCTGTGTCCTTGTGCCATAGATAGATGAGCTCGGCGCCGAGCACCTGGTCGATGACCCAGCCGCAGTCGCGGTCGGACCACGTGCCGGGGAAAACCACCACTCCGAACTTCATCGACGGCCGTTCCGAATGACTTCGAAGCGGAAGTCTTCGATGACATGGTTCGCGAGCAGCTGGCGGCACATCTCCTCCACGCGCTCCCGCGCCTCGTGCTCACTCGATATGTCGAGACTCAGCTCGATGTACTTGCCGACGCGGACGTCCAAGACTTCGCGGAAACCGAGCGAGGCGAGCCCCTGCCTGACAGTGACGCCCTGCGGGTCGTTGACCACCGGCTTAGGCGTGACGATGATGTGCGCAATCATCATTCATTCCTCGCTTTGCGTGGGAACAGCTCCTTGCCCACGACGCGCTGGTAGGCGGTCAGGTAGCGAAGCCGCGTCTGGGCCACAACATCCTCGGGAAGCCGCGGCGGGTCTGACTCCTTGTCCCAACCCGAGCGGATCAGCCAGTCACGAACGAACTGCTTGTCGTACGAATCGGGCGACATGCCTGGACGGTACGTGACCGAGTCCCAGTAACGAGAGCTGTCGGGCGTGAGCGCCTCGTCGATCAGGATGAGGTCCTTGCCCACAGTGCCGAACTCGAACTTCGTGTCGGCCAGGATGAGGCCGCGGCGCTCGGAGAATTCGGCCGCGTACTTGTAGAGCGCCAGGCTCGCGTCGCGCAGCTGGTTGGCCATGTCCGCGCCGATTTCCTTCTTCATCTGATCGAACGTGATGTTCTCGTCATGCCCTGTCTCGGCCTTGGTCGCGGGCGAGAAGATCGGTGTGGCGAGGCGCTGGCTCTCGGTCAGCCCCGGCGGCATCGACTCGCCGGCCAGGGTCTGCGATTCCTGGTACTCCTTCCACGCGCTGCCGGCGAGGTAGCCGCGGACGACGCACTCGAAGTCGATGCGCTTGGCCTTGCGCACGATCATGAAGCGCCCCGCCAGCTGGTCGCGAAAGTCTTTGAGCGCAGGCGGCAGATCCGGCACCATGCCGGAGACCAGATGGTTCGCCTGGAAAGTGTCGGTCTGGGAGAACCAGAAGATCGACAGCTGAGTCAGCACTTTGCCGCGGTCGGGAATCCCATTGGGCAGCACGTGGTCGAAGGCCGATATGCGGTCGGTCGCGACCATGAGCAGCCGGTCAGGGCCTAGCTCGTACGTGTCGCGAACCTTGCCGCGCGCGAACAGCTTGAGCGGCAGCTCCGTCTCGTTCATGGGCGGCCCGGCGATCATTTGGAACGCACTCCCAGGCCGAGCTTCTCGTAGGCGAGGTCGGTGTGCTCGAGACCCGACCACGGGTCGAAGATCTCTTCCATCCGGTTGCCGAGTCGCTGCATCACGTCTTGATTGTCTTGCAGCAGGGCTCGAAAGCCTCGGCCGCCCTCTTCCATCGCCTGCATCGCCGCCTTCTGCACGATCAGATACGCGTCCTCGCGCGACATGCCACTCTCGACGAGCGCGAGCAGCACGCGCTGGGAGAACACCACGCCGCCGGCGAATTGCAGGTTGGCGAGCATCCGGTCGGGTCGTACCTCGAGCCCGCGCAGCACCTTGCTCATCTCGGTCGCCATGTAATCGACCAGCGCGCATGCGTCCGGAAAGATGACGCGTTCGGCCGAAGAGTGGCTGATGTCCCGCTCGTGCCACAACGCTGTGTTCTCCAGCGCCGTCAGAAGGTTGCCGCGCACGACGCGGGCGAGCCCGCAGACGCGCTCGGTCATCACGGGGTTGCGCTTGTGGGGCATCGCGGAGCTTCCTTTCTGCTCTTTGCCAAACGGCTCGAAGGCCTCGCTGATTTCGCTCCGCTGCAGGTGACGTATCTCGGTGGCGATCCGTTCGAGCGTACCGGCCGCGATGGCCAGGGCGGCCATGAACTCGGAGTGCCGGTCGCGGGCGACGACCTGAGTCGACACGGTGTCGACCTTGAGGCCCAGCTCGCGGCAGACGTGCTCCTCCACGCGCGGGTCGATGGTCGCGTGCGTACCCACGGCCCCGCTGACCCGGCCGACGGCCGCGTCTTCGGTGGCCTGGTCGAGGCGGGCCACCGAGCGGTCAAGCTCGGCCACCCACCCGGCGGCCTTGAAGCCGAACGTGATCGGCTCGGCGACGATGCCATGCGTCCGGCCGGCCATCAACGTGCGGCGGTGCCGGATCGCCAGCTCGGCCGCAGCCTCGCGTACGGCGGCCAGGTCCTGACGGATGAGCCGGGCCGATTCCACGATCTGGATGGCCATGCCGGTGTCGTTGAGGTCCTGGCTAGTCATGCCCAGGTGCACGTAGCGTGCTTCCGGCTGCCCGATCGACTCGTTCAGGACGGTGAGAAACGCAATCACGTCGTGGCCGACGCGTGACTCAACCTCTGCAATCTTCGTTCCGTCAAATGTGCCCTTGCGGATCTTGGCCATGGCGGCTTGTGGAATTCGCCCGAGCGACGCCCAGCCCTCGCAGGCGAGGATCTCGATGCGCAGCCACAGCTCGTATTTGTGGTGGTCTGACCAGACCGCCCGCATCGCAGGCGGCGAGTATCGCTCGATCAAAAGGGCCTACGTCTCCCGGTCAGCAAGAGGACGCATCGGATTATAAGGTGCGCCAGCCGCTCCAAGATCTAGTGAGGCGGCTGAAAGCAGGCACCAGATGTCGTGTCCATCGCCTTTCCGGCCGTGCCTTTAAGCGGCTGGCTTGATAATCGTGGACGGCGTTGCGCGAACCACGTAACCAGTTCGAGAGGGCCTCCGTTTGAACGGGCGCAGGCTGAACGGCCAGTGAGCGACCCGTCGCGCGACGAGGAGCGAGACCTCGTCGAGCGTGCCCAGCGCGACTCGCGTCAGTTTGGGGCGCTCTACGACCGGCACTTTCAGCAGATCTACAGGTTCGTGTATTCAAGAGTGAGGGAGCAAACCGCGGCAGAGGACGTCACTTCGGAAGTCTTCATGAAGGCTCTGAAGGCCATGCCCCGCTACCAGGACACGGGGCGGCCCTTTGCTGCCTGGCTGTACCAGATCGCGGTCAACGCCATCGCCGACCGCTACCGGACGCAACGCCCGACCCAGGCGATCGACGATTTCCACGACCTTTCGGTCGCCGGGCCGGCGCTGGACGAGCTGGCCGCGCATCGCGATGAGGTCCGGCGGATCTGGGCCCTGGTCGAGGAGCTGCCCCATCAGCAGCGCACCGCGCTGGTGCTCAAGTTCCAGGAAGACATGAAGATCGAGGACATCGCGGTGGCGATGGGCAAGTCGGCCGGCGCCGTGAAGCTGCTCATCCACCGCGGCGTCACGCGGCTGCGCGACGAGGCGGCCACGCTGAGGCCCGTGGAATGAGCTCCTACCGCGACCCCGAGCTCGACGACGTCCTGCAGGACGATGAGCTCCGCCGTCTGGCGGCGATGCTGAGCACCGTGCGGCCGGCCGAGCCCCCGCTGGACGAAGCCTTCCGCACCGGTCTTCGCCGCCAGCTGATGCATGAGGCGTGGGCGATCAGCGAAGGCCGTGATTCCTGGTGGCGGCGCCTGTTCGCCCCGCCAGGGCTCGCGTGGGCCGGGGCGGTCGCGGGCCTGCTCCTGATCGCCGCCGTCGTGGTCTACATGACGAGCCAGCCACCAGGCGGGTTCACCACGGTGGTCGCACAGAGCGCGCTCGACGGCAAGAGCAGCGTCGCGCTCGCCCAGCCGATCCAGGTCCAGTTCAACCAGCCGATGAATCACACGACCACCGAGGCGGCAGTGCAGATCACACCGGCGACCAACGTCAGCTTCTCGTGGGAGGTGAACACGCTGGTCGTGCAGCCCGCCAGCGGCAACCTCGCACCCAACACGCAGTACCAGGTCACCATCGGCCCGACCGCGACCACCGCCGCCGGCCAGCACCTGGCGCAGCCGCAGACGATCACTTTCGTCACCCAGCCCCCGACCACCACGCCGACGCCCACGCCGAGTCCGCGCCCGTCGCCGACGCCTGTGTTGGGCGAGAAGCAGCTGGCGACTCTCGCCG
>VBGE01000225.1 GCA_005880345.1 Chloroflexota bacterium
TGATCGGCGGCACGGAGGAGACGACCACGGGCGTGGTGCGCCTGCGGGCGATGGCAGAGCGTGGAGTGCTCGCTTATCCGATCGTCGCCGTCAACGAGGCGGACACAAAGCACATGTTCGACAACCGGTATGGCACCGGCCAGTCGACCATCGACGGGATCATCCGCTCGACCAACGTGCTGCTCGCGGGCAAGACGTTCGTCATTGCCGGCTACGGCTGGGTCGGCCGAGGGCTGGCCTCGCGGGCCAAGGGTCACGGCGCCGACGTCGTCATCACCGAGGTGGATTCGGTGAAGGCGCTCGAGGCTGCGATGGACGGCTTCCGCGTGCTGAAGATGGACGAAGCCGCCAAGGTAGGTGACATCTTCGTCACGGTCACGGGCGACGTGAATGTTTTGGATCGCAAGCACTTCGAGTCGATGAAGGATGGCGCGATCCTCGCCAACTCCGGCCACTTCAACTCCGAGATCAACCTCAAGGCCCTGGACGAGCTCGCCACCAGCGTGCGTCCGGTCCGGCCGTCGGTCCAGGAGTACAGGGTCGGCGATGGTCGCCGCCTGTTCTTGCTGGGCGAAGGCCGCCTGATCAACCTCGCCGGCGCCGAGGGTCACCCCGCCGCGGTCATGGACATGAGCTTCGCCAACCAGGCCCTGTGCGCGGAGTACATCGCGAAGAACGCCTCCACGCTGGAGCGAAAGGTGTACGACGTCCCTGACGACATCGATGCCGAGGTGGCGCGGCTGAAGCTGCACGCGATGGGAATCGCGATCGACACGCTCACCGAGGAGCAGCGCCGGTATCTCTCCTCCTGGGAAGAGGGCACCTAAGCGCCAATGTTCAAAGCCGCTCGGCGCACCTGGGTGCTGGGCGGCGGCGGCGCCAGGGGCGCTGCCCAGGTAGGGGTGCTGCAGGCGCTGTTCGAGGCCGGCGTCGAAGCGCCGGGCGCCATCGTCGGCACCAGCGTGGGCGCCCTGAACGGCGCGTCGATCGCCGCGTACCCCTCGCTGGCGGGCACGATGATGCTGCGCGAGGTCTGGATGTCGAGGCCGGCTCTGAGCGTCTTCCAGACACACCCTCTCGGGCTGATCGCTTCGGGCGTGCGGCGCGACCAGCTCGGCGTGTTCCCGCAGGAGAACGTGAAGCGGCTGATCGAGCGGGCGCAGGCTCTGACCGGGATCACGACGTTCGAGCAGCTCCGGCTTCCTCTAGCGGTGGTCGCGACGGACTTGAACGCCGGCAAGCCGGCGGTGTTTCGCTCGGGCGACCTGACGCCCGCGCTGCTGGCGTCGACAGCGATTCCGGGGATCTTCCCCATGGTTCGCGTCAACGACCGCGAGCATCTCGATGGTGGAGTGGTCGAGAACACGCCGCTCAACATCGCGGTCGACGACGGCGCCAAAGAGATCCTCGCCATCAGCCTGATGGCCGGCGGCGAGTACGAGGGGCCGCCGACAGGCTTCGCCGAGCTCATCGCCCGCACACTGCAGCTGTCGCTGCACCACCAGATGCTGAGCGACTACGAGCGGTTGCGCCAGCGGTCGCGAATCGTCGTCCTCTGCCCGGTCACCGCTCCTACCGCCACGTGGGAGATGAAGCGCGAGAACATCGAGGCGGTGATGGAGGCTTCTCGTGTGGCGACGGCGGCGCTGCTGCACGAACGCGGCTCCAAGTTGTTTCGCCACTCTGGGATCCACTACCTGCAACTTCGATAGCCGATATGGGCCCCTACCGGTCCCCGATCGCGCGGCCCTACTGAGCCATCCGACGAGGAAAACCTCGGATAGTCCGGACAAAGCGAACTTATCGACGAGGAAAACCTCGGATAGTCCGGACTATCCGATATTGAGACGTTTTCGATAGGATTCCGACAGTCCCTGAGGGATGAACCTGGCGCTTGGGGCCCTGCCCAAACGGTGGCCTGGCCTTGCCGGCGCGGGAGATTCAAAGGAGGACCGCTTTGGCAATGCCGTCTCTGTTCACGTCCGAGTCCGTCACCGAGGGCCATCCGGACAAGCTGGCCGACCAGATCTCTGACGCCATCCTCGACGCGATCCTGGCCAAGGATCCGCTGGCGCGAGTCGCGTGCGAGGCGATCGTCACCACCGGCCTGGTCATCGTGGTGGGGGAGATCACGACTGATTGCTACGTCGACATCCCGCGCATCATCCGGCAGACGGTCCGCGAGGTCGGCTACACGCGCGCCAAATATGGGTTCGACGCCGAGACGTGCGGCGTAGTGACCAGCATCGACGAGCAGTCGCCCGACATCGCGCAGGGCGTGGACGTGGGGGGCGCCGGGGACTCCGGCATGATGTTCGGCTTCGCCTGCGACGAGACGCCCGAGCTGATGCCGCTGCCGATCACGCTCGCGCACCGGCTGGCGCGCAAGCTTTCGGACGTACGGCGCAACAAGACGCTGAGCTACCTGCGCCCGGACGGCAAGGTCCAGGTGACGGTGCGCTATGGCGACGATGGCCGGCCTGACGGCGTCGACAACGTCGTGCTTTCGACGCAGCACCACGACGAGATCGACATCGAGCAGCTGCGTTCGGACATCACCGAGCATGTGATCGACGCGGTGATCCCATCGGAGATGCGCAACGGTTCGATCCGGTCCTTCATCAATCCCACGGGCAGATTCGTGGTCGGAGGCCCGGTCGCCGACGCGGGGCTGACCGGCCGCAAGATCATGGTCGACACCTACGGCGGATATGCCCGCCACGGCGGTGGCTGCTTCTCGGGCAAGGACCCGACGAAAGTCGACCGCGCCGGCGCGTACGGCGCGCGCCACGTGGCGAAGAACATCGTGGCGGCGGAGCTGGCGCGCAAGTGCGAGGTCCAGGTCTCGTACGCCATCGGTGTCGTGAAGCCTGTGGCGATTCGGGTTGACACGTTCGGCACCGGCAAGGTGCCCGACACCGCCATCGCCGCGGCGGTCTCGAGGCTGTTCGACCTGAGCCCGCTGGGCATCATCAAAGAGCTGAACCTGAGACGCCCGCTGTTCCGCCAGACGGCGGCGTACGGCCATTTCGGACGCACCGATATCGACGCGCCGTGGGAGTCAACGGCGCGTGCCAAGGAGCTGGCGGAAGAGCTGTCGTGACGACCGTTGCAGTCATTCCGGCCGGCGGCTCGGGCACACGGTTGTGGCCGCGCTCGCGCCGTTCAACGCCGAAGCACGTGCTGCCGCTGGCCGATCGCCGCCGGCCTCTGCTGCGAGCGACATATGACCGCGCCAGGGCAGTGGCCGATGAGGTGTTCGTGCTCACCGAGACGAGGCAGCGCGAGATCATCGAGGCGGTCCTGCCAGAGGTCGACGCTGCGCACATGATCCTCGAGCCGTCGGCCCGCGGCACGACAAATGCGTACGGGCTGGCGACTCTCACGCTGGTGGAGCGCGCCCCCGGCGCAGTGATGATCGGGCTGCCGGCCGACCATGTGGTGCATGGCAGCGCCGAGGTGGCGAGGACGGTGCGGGCCGCGCTGAGGGCCGCGGCGAAAAGCGACTGCCTGGTCACCGTCGGTCTGAAACCGACCTTCCCCTCGACCGGTCTGGGCTACATCCACGCCCCGGGGCGACCCTCTGCCGGCACGCTGCGAGTGAAGCGATTCATCGAGAAACCGAGCGTCGCGTCCGCGAGGCGATTCGTGCGCGACGGTGGCTACTACTGGAACCTCGCCTGGTTCTCGTGGCGGCTCGAGGTGTTCGTCGAGGAGCTGGGCCGCCATGCCCCTCGGCACCTATCGGGTCTGCGCAAGGTCGTGGCCGCGCGGGAGGCGGGGGATGAGAAGGCCGCCGCCGACCTCTACGGACGGCTGCCGGTCGAGGTGATCGACCGTAGCGTGATGGAGAAGACGGATCGTTTGCTGCTGGTGCCGGCGCATTTCGACTGGGCCGACATCGGCAGCTGGGCCGAGCTGGGCGATCGCGTGCACGCGGACGCCCGCGGCAACTCCGTCGATGGCGAGGCAGTGCTGATCGACACCACCGGGAGCCTCGTGTTCGGCGATCGGCGCCTGGTCGCGGCCATCGGCCTGAGAGACATGATCATCGTGGACACCGAGGATGCTCTGCTGGTCGTGCCGCGCTCGCGCGCGCAGGACGTGCGCAAGGTCGTGGGCGCGCTCAAGCGTGCGCGCAAGACCCGCTACCTTTAGGCAGAAATGAGCGTCCAGCAGATCAAATTCGGCACTGACGGGTGGCGCGGCGTGGTCGCTGACGACTTCACGTTCGGCAACGTGCGCCGCGTGGCGCAGGGAACGGCTCAGTACATGAAGGCGCACTCGAATGACGCGCAGGCGATCGTCGGCTACGACTGCCGGTTCGCGTCGGAGGACTTCGCCCAGGCGGTGGCGCTGATCTTCGCGAGCAACGGAATCAAGACGCTTGTCTTCGATCGCCCGTCGCCGACGCAGGTCGCGTCATGGACAGTGATCGACCGCAAGGCGACCGGCGCCGCCGTGATCACGGCGAGCCACAACCCGTACATGTTCAACGGCTACAAGTACAAGACCGAGACAGGCAGCGCAGCGCCATCGGAGGTCATCGCCGAGCTGGAGCGGAACATCAACGCCCTCCAGGACGTGGCGCCCCCCGAGGCCAGCGTGGCGCACGGGCTCGTCAGCTCGTATGACCCGCGCCAGCCCTACTACGCGCAGGTCGCGCGCATAGTCGACCTGGATGCGATCAAGGACGCTGGGCTGCGCATCGTCCACGACTGCATGTACGGGTCCGGATACGGATATGTCGCGGAGATGATCGGAGGCGGACGGACGACGGTGACCGAGCTGCGCAATCAGCGCAACCCTCTGTTCGGCGGCATGAACCCCGAGCCGATCCCGCCCAACATCGATTCGACGATCAGCGTCATGAAGGTCGGCGGCCAGGACCTGTGCATCATCACGGACGGCGACGCCGATCGGGTCGGCATCATCGACGAGACCGGACGCTTCATCAACCAGCTCCAGGTGTTCGCGCTGCTGATGCTGTACCTGTTCGAGGCCAGGGGCATGCGCGGCCCGGTCGTCAAGACGGTGAACATGACCGCGATGGCCGACAAGCTGGGTGCAGCTTTTGGCGAGCGCGTCTACGAAGTTCCAGTGGGCTTCAAGAACGTCGCGCCGAAGAT
>VBGE01000226.1 GCA_005880345.1 Chloroflexota bacterium
ATCGCCGCCATCATCAACGGCGGCGCGGTGCTGCCCAAGTTCCGGGGCCGCGGTGTTTACCGGGCGATGGTCGCGGCGCGCCTCGCGATGGCGCGTGGAGCCGGGATCGAAGGCGGCCTGGCGGTTTGGGGCGGGGAGATGTCGGCCCCGATCCTCGAGCGGCTCGGTTTCGAGACAGTAGGCTGGCGCAAGTTCTACCTGGACACGAGCGCCGCCCCACGAGATGAGCAGCGCTAGGCGAGCGACTCCTGCCACCTGTCCTCCCCATTTATGGGGAGGTGGCCCGCAGGGCCGGAGGGGCTACCGCGCCAGATCTCTCATCGACACCATGCCGACGACCTTGCCGCCCTCCACCACGGGCAGGTGACGGAAGCCGCTGTCGAGCATCGTCCGCAGGGCGTCCTCAGTGTCGGTGTCAGGAGAGATCGTCTTCGGGTCCTGCGTCATCCATGACTCGATCTCGTGCCGGGCCGCGTCATGCGATTGCGAGATGGCGCGCACCGTGTCTCGTTCGGTGAAGATGCCCAGCAGCCGGTCGCCCTCGAGGACGAGCACCGAGCCCACCCGGTTCTGCGCCATCACGGCCACCGCCTCGCCGACCGTGTCCCCCGGCGCGACGGTGTGAAGGCGGGTCTTCATCACGTCACGCACCCGCGCCACAGCCCAATCCTATGCCGGACTCGGCAGGGTGGCGAGCGCCGCCGTCGCCACCACCACGAGCACCGCCACCAGGGCGTCCGCGCCGCCGTTGCCGACCCCGCGGCGCCACAGCAGCGACAGGCCGGCCATCACCAACACACCGGCGACCTTCAGCGCAAGCACGATTCCGTAGGCCGTCGACCAGAGGTCGCTCAGTCCGTTCAGGTGCTCGCTCGCGCTCAGCAGGCCGGTCAGCGCGGTGACACCGAACGCGATGACCGCCACCCGCCCGAAACGCTCGAGCAGGTTGCGCGCGTCGTCCGTCCGCCATCCGTCAGGAGGCCGGAGGCTGGCCAGCGCGAGTATCCCCCCCGCCCACATCGCCGCCGACAGCACGTGCACCGCGTCTGCGAGCTCGGCCCCGGCAGCCGAGGGCTGCATGGCGGCGGCATGTCCGGCCAGAGGAAGAACGGCTGCGGCAAACACCGCCGGAATCGCCACGAACCGACTGCCCCGCGTGCACAGGACCCACGCCAGAAGTTCGGCGGCGATGCGAATGGCGATCAGCCAGCTGTGGACCCCGATGAGGAGAATGACTCCGCCGATCCACGCGACGAACAGGAAATCGGCCATCCTCGGCCTGGCCCATCCAATTCGGGGCGGCATTCGGCCGAGGCGCCTGACCACGAATGACCCGATGGCCCCGAGCAGCCCGAAATATTCGGCGGCATGCCCGGCGAAGGCGAGGACGTCAGGCGGCGGAGGCGATGATCCCTCCACCGAGGACGCGACTCCCGTCGTACAGGACCGCGGACTGTCCCGGCGCCGCGCCGAAAAACGGCTCGTTAAGCGAGAGCCTGCCCGCCGCGTACGTGGCCGCGATGGCCGGCGCGTGGTAGCGAAGTCTCGCGTGACAGGCCAGCGGCGCGTAGGCCGTGCCCTCGATGAACGTCACGTCCCGGAGCTCCACCTCGCGCACCGCGAGCTCTTCGCGCCGGCCCACGACGACGCGGTTGGCGGGTGCATCGACGCGCAGCACGTACCACGGCCCCGGGTCGACGAGGTCGCCGAACCCGGTGCGCTGGCCCACCGTGTAGAGCGGCGCGCCGCGGTGGGTCCCCACCTCGCGGCCCGCGGAGTCGACCACCGCGCCCGCGCGAACAGGGAGCCGCGACGACAGATACCGCGATGTTTCACCACGTGGGACGAAGCAGATCTCCTGGCTCTCCGCCTTGTTCGCGACCGGCAGCCCGAACTCGCGCGCGTGCTCGCGCACCTCGCTCTTCGTCATCCCGCCCAGTGGAAAGAGGATGCTCGCCAGGCGTTCCCGGTCGAGGTGGTACAGCATGTACGACTGGTCCTTCGCCGGATCCAGCGCGGCGTGCAGCTCCGGGCCATGTGATCCGCGCATGACGCGCGCGTAGTGGCCGGTGGCCAGGGCGTCGAACCCGAGCTCCAGCACGCGCGACAACATCAGGTCGAAACGGACGAATGCGTTGCAGCGCACGCACGGATTCGGCGTCCGTCCCTCCAGATAGTCGCGGTGGAACGGCTCGATCACACGCTCGCCGAACTCGCGCTCCAGGCCCCAGCAGTAATAAGGAATGTCGAGGATGGCCGCCACCCGCCGCGCGTCGTCGACCGCCGACAGCGAGCAGCACCCACCGTGCCGGGCCGACTCCTCGGAATCGTCTCGCGGCCACTGCTGGAGCGTGACTCCAACCACCTCATGTCCCTGCGCCTGCAGCAGCGCAGCCGCGACCGAGGAGTCGACGCCGCCCGACATCGCGACCGCGATTCTCTTCCCCATTTATGGGGAAGTCCCGCCGAAGGCGGGGATGGGGCGGCGACGATTCTCCACTATGTCGCGGACGACGATCTCCGCATCTTCGCCCGCGCCATACAGCACCGCCGACTGAGCCTTGCGCTGGAAATGAACGCCCATGAAATACAAGCCTGGCACAGCGCTGCGCCCATCCACCTGCACCGGAAAGCCCATGTCGTCGAACACAGGGAGGTGGACCCAGCCGTAGGACGGCCTGTAGCCGGTCGTCCAGATGACGGTGCTGATCCCTTCGCGGTCGACGTCCAGGAAAGTCCGGCTGGGCACGCGCATCGGCGGGGGCATCTCCCATTCCATCTCCACGCCAAGCCTTTCGCAATGGGCGGCGACGTGACTTCTGAATATCCGAGCCAGGTTGTCGCTCGCGTCCACGAGCTCGGCCAGGTCGTCCGCGAAGTGGATCTTGCCGTCCTCGGCGCCGAGGTAGTGGCCCAACAGCTCGACGCCCTGCGCGTGCAGGGTGCGGTGGTGCATGTCGTGGCCGCCGCCGTGGCCGGTCGCGAGCACGTTGCCGACGAGCCGTGCCCCAGGTGCCGGCGCCTTGCGGTCCCACCAGCCTGAGTCCACCGTCCATCGCACCAGGTCTTTGCCGCCCCAGCGCCGCGGGCTCCACGGACTCCGCCCGCAGGCCAGGAACACTTTGCGGCCGGTCTCGTGCAGCTCCTCGGCGAGCTGGCATCCGGTCTGACCGCTGCCCACGATGAGCACAGCGCCGGGCGCCAGCGCAGTGGGATTCGAGTAGTCCTCGGCCAGGACCTGGGCCACGCCTGATGGAACCTGGTCCGCGTTCGCGGGCAGATGCGCGCGCTGGTAACCGCCCGACGCGACGACGACAGTGCGCGCTTGGATCTTGCCGTTGGAGGTGGTCAGCACGAATTTTTCGCCGTCGGAGTCGAGCGCCGCGACAGTGCAGCCCGCCTGAACCGGCGCCTGGAACGAATCAGCCCACGCATCGAAGTGGTCGATCAGCTCGCGCAGGTCCATGAATCCGTCGGGGTCGGGACCCCTGTACCCGCCGCCGGGCAGCCTGACGCTCCAGTTCGGAGTCACAAGACAGAAGGAGTCCCACCGCCTCGACCTCCACGTCTCCGCCACGCGACCGGCCTCGAGCACGACATGGTCGACATTGGCCTGCTTGAGAAACCAGCTGGTCGAAAGGCCGGCCTGCCCCGCCCCGATGACGGCGACATCGACCGATTCGGTCCGTGCGTTCATCCCGGCGCGAATATTAGTCACGCAGCTGCTGACGACCGCGGGGTTGAAGCCTCGGCCAATGCCGCAGTCGCCGGCAAATGCGGCAAGTCGCTACTCGACCAGGTCTCCCTCCGCGGGCTCGACCGTGACGCCTTGCGACTCGAGGAACTCGACGCCTCGATCCAGCTCCTCGGGCTCGCCGGAAACCTCGAGCAGGACCCAGCCGTGGTCCTTGGTCACGTCGGCGCGGCGGATGTTGGTCACGATCTCGAACTTGCGCCCGAGCTGGTAGATCACGGGCTCCTTCACCAGCGAGGGGCCGAAGATCAAGCGAAGCCGACGACGAGTCATCGGCGCGATCTTAGATCCGCGGCGCTAGCTGCCGCCCGCCACCGCCGGCACGATCGAGATCTCGTCCTTCTCCCGCACAGGGGCGCCCAACCCGGAGCGCACCAGGCGCACATCCTCGTCGTTCAGGTACAGGTTCACGAACTGCCGCAGCTCGCCGTTCTCGTCGAGCAGCCGGTCCTTGAAGCCAGGGTACTGCGCGTCCAGCGCGACGATCGCGCCCACCACGTCCGTCGCGTCTACGTCGACCGTCACGTGGCCCTCGGACAGGCGCCGCAGCGGGCCGGGAATTCGAAATTGAGCCATCAGGCCTAAATACTCACCTTTTCTCGGAACGACTTCATGCTCGGTTCTATTTCGACTCGCTTCGACGCGTGCCCGTTGAACGAGGTCAACACGTCCGCCGTCTTCAACCCATGCCCTGTCACATACGCGACCACCGTCTCGTCGCCCCGCCACCGACCCGCACGCGCCAGCTTGGCCAGCACGCCGATCGTCACGCCGCCGGCTGTCTCGGTGAAGATCCCCTCGGTCCGTGCCAGCAGCCGCATCGCGTCGACGATCTCCTGCTCGGTGACCGCCTCCACGACCCCACCCGTCTCTCGCGCGATGCGATTCACGTACATCCCGTCCGACGGGTTGCCGATCGCGATCGAGCGCGCGATGGTGTCCGGCTTCACCGGCAGCACGCGCTCGGGCGTGTCCGAGTTGAAAGCGTTGTACACGGGCGCGCAGCCCAGCGCCTGCGCGCCGGTGAACGCCGGCACGCGATCGCCGCGCACCAGGCCAAACTCGATCAGCTCCCGCGCCGCTTGACGGTGCCGCACGAACTGGCACCCGCTCGCGATCGGGATGATGATCTCGTCCGGCAGCTTCCACCCCAGCTGCTCCGCGGTCTCGAAGGTCAGCGTCTTGGAGCCCTCTGCGTAAAACGGCCGGATGTTGATGTTGCAGAACGCCCACGGCGTCGATTCGATCAGCTGCGAGCACAGGCGGTTCACGTCGTCGTACGTGCCGCGGACCGCGACCAGGTTGGGGTCGAACACGCTGATCGCCGCCACCTTGGCCGGCTCGAGGTCGACAGGGATGAACACGAAGCACTCGAGGCCTGCGCGCGCCGCGTAGGCCGCCACCGCGTTGGCCAGGTTGCCCGTCGACGCGCAGGCGATGGTCTCGAAGCCGTGCGCCCGCGCCCAGCTGATGGCCACCGAGACGACGCGGTCCTTGAAAGAGTTGGTCGGGTTCATGCTGTCGTTCTTCAGGTACAGGTTGCGCAGGCCCAGCTCAGCGCCCAGCCGTTCTGCCTTGACCAGAGGGGTGAAGCCTTCGCCCAGCGTCACGACCGCGACCGAGTCCTCGACCGTCGTACTCCGCGCCGCACTCCCGGCAGCGCAACCCGATGACTTTGGCCATGTGACGCCTCAGTTTAGAGAGCCGCTATCCGCAGCCACCACGAATACGAGCCGCCGGGTTCCAGCAGCGGCGACGCGGTCGCCGGCTCCACTGCGACCTGACGGTAGCCGCCCAGGTCACCGTTGCACGCCCAGATCGCGACGTCCGGCGTCAGGGCGGAATCCCACGACATCTCGATCGCCGCACCCGAGCTCCAGCCCAATCGATAGCGGGCGACCGACCTCGGCGGCAGGAACAATTTCGTGCTCGTCCCTTCGGCCAGGTCGGGGATCGCGAGATCCATCCCTTC
Source organism: Chloroflexota bacterium (assembly GCA_005880345.1). Lineage (GTDB taxonomy): Bacteria > Chloroflexota > Dormibacteria > Dormibacterales > Dormibacteraceae > 40CM-4-65-16. Next base: position 5,727 of record VBGE01000226.1, read on the forward strand.
TTCGTACTTGAACAACGGGTGCGCGCACCAATACGCCACGTGCGGGCGGTCGCCCACGTTGCGATACACGTACGACACTCGTACCTCGTCGCCCAGCGCGATCGTGCGCGTCAGGTGCCATGGCACCAGCCGCCCGAAGGCGTCCATCACCGCCGACCTCGCATCGACCTCGAGCACATTCCATCGCACGCGCCACGCTTCGCCGTGGTCGGGCAGCGCATCTGTCGCTTCGAGATTCGGCACCATCTCGTCCCAGCCCCACGCACCACCCTCGACAAATCCAGCCGCTTGAGGTTTGTCGACGCCTATGCCCTGCCGTTGGCGCGGTGCTCCTGGTGGCCGCGTGTCAATCGCACCCGACGGCGAAGGTGCAGGCTCCGAATACTCCCACGCCATCGCCATCGACGATCGTGCTGCCATCACCGGCCGCGGAGCCGTCACCGACCCCGGACACGTCCAGTCCGGCGCACGTCTTCGTCATCGTGCTCGAGAACCGCAGCTACTCGCAGGTCGCCGGCAGCGGCTACATCGGCGACCTCGTCGCGAAGTACGGCGTCGCGACCAACTACCACGGCGTGTCGCATCCAAGCCTGCCGAACTATCTCGCGATGACGTCGGGCACGACGTGGGGCGTCGCCGATGACGGGTGGCACAACCTCCCAGCCGGAGGGCTTGGCGCGCAGCTCACCAGCGCGGGCGTCGACTGGCGCGCCTACATGGAAGGCATGGGCGCGGACTGCTACCGCAACGGCAACGGCTACGCGCTCAAGCACGACCCCTTCGCCTACTACGGCGGGCAGTGCCCATCGCAGGTCGTTCCTTTCACGCGATTCGCCAGCGACATGTCGGGCACGGTGCCTCGATTCGTCTGGATCACCCCCAACCTGTGCCACGACGGACACGACTGCCCGAACGCCGATGTCAACGCGTGGCTGGCCCAGACCGTCCCCACGATCCTCAGCTCGGACGCGTGGAAGAACAACGGCGTGCTCTTCATCACCTACGACGAGGGTGAGGACAGCGCGAACTCCGTGCTGACCATCGTCGTCCGCGCCAACCAGGCCAACCAGCGCAGCGACAACTCGTACGACCACTACTCGCTGCTGGCGTCGATCGAAGACCTGCTCGGGGTGCCTCGCCTTGGTGACGCCGCGCAGGCGAACCCGATGACCGACCTGCTGCAGGTCAGACCCTCGAAGACGCCCCCGCGACTAAATGCTTCCAGTGCGTGATCGAGTCGAGATACTCGACGTCCACGTTCACGCCAAGGCCCGGTCCGGCCGGAACCTTCAATCGCCCGTCGCGCAGCACGAAGGGCTCGGTGATGTCGCGTCCGAAGTAGCGATCCGACGCTGAGGTGTCGCCGGGCAGCGTGAAGTTCTGCATCGCCGCCATCGCCACGTTGCCCGCCCTGCCGATGCCGGTCTCGAGCATCCCGCCCATCCACACCGGCACGTGCCTTTCCGCGCACAGGTCGTGGATCTTGCGC
>VBGE01000137.1 GCA_005880345.1 Chloroflexota bacterium
GACGACAAGGCGATCGTCGTGATTGAGGCGGGCGATGGCGCGGCGCAGGTCTGCGCCTCGCAGCGACCTTTCTTCCGACGAGACGACCGATACGTGCTCCGGGACCCCGAGGTCGACACCGGAAGTCCATTTCGCCCGTCGAGCGTTCCGGCATTTGTTCGCGACAATGCCGAGAAACCATGGCCGCAAGCGGCCGCGGTCGCGCATCCGGCCCAGCTTGCGCCAGGCGGTGAAGGACGCTTCCTGGACTGCATCCTCTGCTGCGGCCGGGTCGTGCAGCATCGCAAGCGCCAGGCGAAAGCCAGGCTCGATGAGCGGCTTCAGCAGGTCCGCGAATGTCGACTCGCTGACCGGTAAGGAGTTGAGCTCGGCCACCTGCTGCATGTCTCACCTATACCTGTCGCGAGACAGCTGGTTTGTTACACGCGAACCCTAGGAGACTTCTTCCTCTTCGACCAGTCTCAGGTGGCTGCTGACGTCCAGGCCAAGGTGCCGCGCGAAGAACCCGGCCACACGTTCGACGTAAAGAGGCCGGTCTGCGAAATACGCGCCCGTGTGGGGCGCGCCCTGGACGATCCAGATCTCGCGCGGTCCCCTGTAGGCGTCATAGAGGCGCCGGCTGTGATTCACGTTGGTGATCGCGTCGGCGCCGCCGTGGATGAAGAACAGCGGCCGCGGCTCGAGCGAGCTCAGCACGTCGAGCGGACGGCAGGCCGACATCGACGAGTGCGTGCGGAGCCAGAACATGACGCCCGCCAGCCCCACGAACGGCGTCCCGGGCAGCCTGCTCGAGCTGCGGACGTTCTCGATCAGCAGTCTGCGCAGGTCGCTGAAAGGGCTGTCCAGCACCAGCGCCTGCACCCCCGGCTCGCCGGCGGCGCCGAGCAGCGACACCACGGCGCCCATCGAGTAGCCGAGCAGCCCGATTCGAGCGTTCGGAACCCGCTTGCGCGCGAATGCGATCACGGCCTGCAGCTCCAGCACCTCTTTGATTCCGAACGTGATCGGCGCGCGGTCGCTGCCGGGCATGCCGCGATAGGAATAAAGGACGACGTTGAATCCCTTGCGCCACAGCGCGACGGCGATGCCGAGCGCGTCCTGGCGCTGTCCCTTGTGCCCGCCGGAGATGATCACTGTCTGCGGCGACCCAGGCTGGCGAAAATGCCAGGCGCCGAAGTTTATCCCGTCGGCCGTGACGAGCTCGACGTCCTCGTAGTCCACCTGGAACTCGAAGGGCGTGAAGCTGAAGTCATCGAGCCAGGCCGACCGCGGTGGCTTGAACGCCCGGCGGTACACCTGGTAGGAGAGCGCGACATAAAGGAAGAGGAACCCGACGATCACCAGAGCGGCCGAGGCCACCGTTGCCACCTGATTCGAAGCTTAGCTAGAACGCCGCGCGGTTGACCTCTTTGCGGGCGGCGCAGGGCGTCCGGCCAGGTTTTCCTCGTAACGGGCGAGCACGAAGAGCAGCAGGCTCAGCCGGTTCAGCCACCGCCGGACGGCCGGGTTGTCCAGGCCTCCGGCGTTCTCGAGGCTCACGCAGCGTCGCTCGGCTCGCCGGGCGATGGCACGGGCCAGGTCGATGGCTCCCGACGCCGCGGTGGCGCCGGGGAGGATGAATCCCTCCGGCATTGTCACCTCCGACTCGAGGTCGGCGATCAGCTGCTCCAGGCGGCCGATCTGAGTGTCGCCCGTCACCACGAACGCTCGCGGCGCCTGGGGGTTGGTGCCAAGCTCGGCGCCGACCGCGTAAAGGCCTCGCTGCAGCTCCTCGCAGATCGAGATGACGCGCGCGTGCGAGGTCAGCGCGCGGGCGAGGCCGAGGGCGCTCGATGCCTCGTCGATCGTGCCGAAGGCCTCGATCCGGGGATCGTCTTTCGAGACCCGCCCGCCGCCCAGCAGTCCCGTCGTGCCATCGTCTCCCGTGCCCGAGAGCTCGAGCATCGGCTTGTGCCGCGACGGCCTTGTCTTTTTAGACGAAGACCTGGGTGAGCTCGTACAGCTCCTTGGGCACGCGCCGAGTCTCCTTGATGACCTCGGTGATCGGCACCACCTCGACGTCGCCGTTGCGCCGGATCGGGATCACGCCGCTCTGGCCCTGCACGATGAGCTCGACGGCCGCCACGCCAAGACGGGTCGCCCAGATCCGGTCGACAGGCGACGGCGAGCCGCCACGCTGCAGGTGGCCGAGGACCGTCACCCTGGTCTCGAAACCGGTATCCCGCTCCACCGCGCCGGCGAGGATGTCGCCAATGCCGCGCTTGGCGAGACGGGTATGCCCGAACGCGTCCTTCTCGGTTTCCCCGCCCTGCTCTCTCTCCAGCTCGGGGATGCGGGCCCCTTCCGCGACGATGATGATGCTGAAGAGCTTGCCCTCGCCGCGCCTGCGGTAGAGGTGTGCGGTCACATCGGCGAGCGACACCTCGAACTCCGGGATGATGATCATGTCGGCCCCGCCCGCGATTCCGCCCATCAGGGCGACCCACCCCGCGTCGCGGCCCATCGCCTCGACCACCATCACCCGGTGATGGGCGGATGCCGTGGTGTGCAGGCGGTCGAGCGCTTCGGTGACGACTCCGACCGCGGTGTCGAACCCGATGCAGAACTCCGTCACCGAGAGATCGTTGTCGATCGTCTTTGGCACTCCGACGGTGCGAAAGCCCGCGTCGTGCAGCTTGGCGGCCACGCTCAGCGTGTCGTCGCCGCCGATCGGGACGAGCGCGTCGACGCCATGGTGCCGCAGCGTTCGGATCGCGCGGTTGATGCCATCCTGCTCCTTGGCCGGATTGGTGCGCGACGTGCCGAGGATGGTGCCACCCAGCGGCAGGATGCCGCGCACGTCGGCCGGCGTGAGCTCATCGATCAGGCCTTCTTCGAGACAGCCGGCCCATCCGTTCTTCACGCCGCTCACCCGATGCCCGAGCTGGAAGGCGCGGCGAGCCACGGCCCTGATGGCGGCGTTCAGCCCGGGCGCGTCTCCACCGCCGGTCAGGATGCCGATGCGCACGGAGGGATAGGTTAAGGCAGCCCGGTAAGGCGCTCCAGAAGCTGCACCAGAGAGATCTGGGCGAGCGATGTCAGGACCAGGTCGGCCTGGCTCAGGTCCAGCCGTTCGGTGATCGAATTCGGGATGGCGACGCACCGCATGCCCGCGCGCTTGGCCGCGGTGACGCCGTTCGGTGAATCCTCGATGGCGACCGCTTCCGGCGCAGCAACTCCGAGACAATCGAGCACCGCGACATAGAGGTCAGGCTCTGGTTTCGCGTGCGCGACATCGTCTCGGCAGCGCAGGCAATCGAAGCGATCGAGGATCCCCAGCCTGACGAGGTGACCGCGCACCCAATCGCCTGTGGAGCTCGACGCGACGCCCAGCCTCAGTCCCATCTCACGCGCGGCGTCGAGGTGCTGAATCACGCCCGGCAGCACGGCGTTGGCCAGGATCATCTCCGTCCGCCGGCCGACGCGCCGGTCGAGCACCTCCTGCGGCAGCGGCCGGCCCAACCGCTCCTCCAGGTGATGCTGCGGGTGAAATCCCGCCGTCGTCGAGCCGACGATCTGGATCCACCTCTCGAAGGGCAGCTCCTCGCCGTGCGCCTGGTACACCTCGAGCCAGGAGCGGTAGATCGGCTCCTCCGTGTCGAGGATCAGGCCGTCGAAGTCGAAGACGATGGCTCGAATCACGGCCCTAAAGATTAGGATCGCCGTGCCGTGAGCCCAGAGCACAAATCGGACCGGAAGCTGCAGCAGTCAGCCGCCCTGGGCTGGGCGGGCGCGATGCTTTCCGGCCTCGCCCTGGTCACCGTGGCCGTGATGCTGGTCGTGCTGTTCGGCGTCTTCGACGCCTTCCATTTCGGATCGATCGCCGACCTCTTCACCCCTGACCCGGCCGCCGCGGCCGGGACCCTCGGTCTGGTCGGCGGCGCCGAAGGCGTGACCCTCAGCATCGTCTTGATCTGCGTGATGTTCGGCATCCAGACGACCTCCTCTCGCTACTCGCCGCGCATCATCGGCATCTTCACGCGCAACCCTTTGAACGCGCTGGTCCTGAGCTTTGCGCTGGCATCGATCCTCTACACGTTCCTGGTTCGCTCGGAGATCAAGGCCACCTACGTGCCCATGGCCAGCGTCGCGGTGGCGGAGGTTCTGGCGCTGATCAACTTTGCAATTCTCTTTCCCTACGTCATCTACATCTTCGAGGTGATGCGAGCGGAGACGCTGGTCGGCGGCATCATGCGGCGAGCCCGTCGCTCATTGAAGCGCCGAAGCCAGCTGATGACCTCGATCGCACAGGTCACCGACATCGCCTTCGGCTCCATGCAGCTCGGCGACATCCCCGTTTGCGTGTTGAGCATCGAGGTGCTCGGCCAGTTCGTGGCGCGTGATTACGTGCCCGCGAAAAAGAAGATGGGCGTCGACTGGTTCAGGGTGGGACACGCGGAGCTGCCTGGGGCGTCAGACCAGATCATCGCGGAGGTCAACCGCGCGCGGACATGGTTCGAGTACACCGTCATGTCGAGCTTCGTCGACATGGTCGGGCTCACGCCGATCCACCGCAAGGAAGCCGTCCACGCCATCGCCGTCGCCACCCGCAACATCGGGCTCGCCGCCATCGAGATCGGCGACCCAGAGCTCGCCGAGCTGTGCCTGCGCTACTTCAACACGTATCTGCGATCGGCGATCAACCGGTCGGCGCCGACCTTTGCGTCGGGCATCATGAACGAGTACCGCCGGTACGCGATCGGCGCGCTGGAGTGGAGACGCGACCTCGCGGTCGAAGCTGCGGCGCACCTGCTGCGCTACGGCCGCCACTTCGACGAGGCGGGCATGCCCGCGATCTTCGGCGCCGCCGCCGAGGACGTCGCCGACCTGGCGATCGAGGCGCGGGTGCGCGACCCGCAGGTGACGTTCCGCCTCGCCCAGCTGCTGGTCCGCAACCTGCTCGATCTGATCCCCAACGCCAGGCCGATCGGGCTCAATGGGCTGTTCAAAGGCGTGGCGAAGCTCACCTGCTGGTCAATGGCGGCGGACGAGAAGGACATCACCCACGTGCTGGTCGAAGGCATCGCCGCCGCGCCGCCGGACTTCGTCGACGCGGCCCTCAGCCGCATGGAGTCGATGCAGACGGGGTTGTTCTGGGAGGTCAACGAGCGGGTCATCTCGTTCGACTGGCTGGAGCAGCCGCTGCGAGAGCAGATTCCGCGCCTGCGCTCGGCGCTGAAGCGGGCCAAGGCCGTGAACAACGGTGCCCTCCTCGAGGTGCTGGTCGACGACGTGGAGGACAGGCCGGCCGGCGGTCAGGACCTGGTCAAACCGACCGCGCCCCATCCTGTCGTCGAGGTCAAGCAACCGGCCGGTTGATCATGGCGGTCGACGCCGTCTCGAAATAATCGAGCAGCGCCTTGCGCACGGCCGGGGCCAGATCCAGCGACTCGACCGAGGCGGTCATATGCCCCAGCCATGCGTCCCTCTCCGCCTGGCCGATGGCGAACGGCCGGTGGCGCATGCGCAGGCGCGGGTGACCGCGCTGCTCCGAGTAGGTCGCCGGTCCGCCCCAGTACTGGACCAGGAAGAGCGTCAAGCGTTCGGTCGCGGCCGCCAGGTCTTCCTCGGGATACACGGCGCGCAGCACCGGATCCGTCGCAACTCGCGCGTAGAAGCGCTGGACGAGCAAGCGAAACACCGGCTCGCCGCCGGCCAGCTCGTACACGCTGCGGTTGAGCACTGGCGCTAGACCTGCTCGCCCGCGGCACGTAGCGGCTCCTGGCGAGCCTCCGCGTAACGCTCCATCTCACGCTCGCGCGGCAGGAACCACGCGATGCCGATCGTGATGATCACCAGGATGACGTGCGTCATCAGCGACTTCTGCAGGCCGACCGCGTCGGCGATTGCCCCGTTGATCGGGACGCCGATCGCGCCGGTGACGAAGCCCAGGCCCATGACCAGACCTGAGGCAAGGCCGGCGCGAGCCGCCATCAGCTGCTGCGCCATGAGCAGCATCAAGGGTGCGGTGGACGCGGCGAGCACACCGATGAGGATCGCGCTGCCGAAAGCCCAGGGGCCGGGGTACATCGTGAACAGGAGGATCGCCGGGATGGACAGCACGAGGGTCGCCAGGATGACGGTCCGGCGGCCGAAGCGGTCAGCCAGCGAGCCACAGCCGACGGTGCCGATTGCGCTCGCGAGCACCAGCGTGGTGGCGAGCGGCCCGTAGAACTCTGGCCCGTAGCCTTGCTGGCGGTACCACGTGGGCGTGAACGCCTGGAAAACGTTGACCGTCCAGCTGCGCGACATCATCACGCCGATCACGGCGGCCAGCGCGAACATCGGCACCGGGCCTGCCGCGTGCGCCACTTTGCGCACAGCGCCTGACATCTCGCCCGGCCGCAGGCGCATGCGCCACAGCAGATAGCCGCCGGTGACCAGGCCCGGGATCACCAGATAGCCGGTGCCGTGGATGCCGAAGGCACCGAAGACAAGGATGCCGATGAGCGGACCGGCCGCCACGCCCACCGTTCCCGCCGTCACGTAAATCGACATGCCGAAGCTGCGGCGCCATGGCGGCAGCAGCCCGCGCACGTCGAGAGCGCCGAGCGGATGGAACGCGCCCGAGCCCAGGCCTGACGCCAGCGCCAGCGCGAGGAGAAGCGGAAAGCTGTCGACGAAACCGACCACGGCAAAGGTGATGGCGGTCCATGCGAGCGCGAGGCCGGTGAAACGGGTGCCAAAGCGGTCCGCCAGCAGGCCGAACAGTGGCTGCGAGATGGCCGCCATGCCGCCGTAGGCGAGACTGACCAGGCCGACCGTCGCAAGGCTGAGGTGGAAGCGGCCGATGAGGAGTGGATAGAGCACCGGGATCACGCCGACGTAGCTGTCGACCGTGAAGTGGCCGAGCATCAGGGTCAGAAGCTTCCCGTTGCGAAGAAACTCGCGCATCTATCTCTCTTTATGATCGCGGCGATGGGCGACCTTCTGTATCTCAGCCGCGAGGACGTCGAGCGCGTGCTCGACATCGACGCGATGCTTGATGCCCTCGCGGCGGCGTTCATCAGCTTTTCGTCCGGCCAGACGTCGGTTCCGCCTCGCACCGCCGCGAGGGTGCCGGGCAAGGGCTTGCTCGGAGTGATGCCCGGCTACGTCCCCGGCGTCGCCCTCGAATCGAAGCTGGTCTCGGTCTTTCCCGAGAACGATCGCCATGGCCTCCCCTCTCACCAGGCCCTCATCGCGTTGTTCGACGAGTCGACGGGCACTCCGTATGCGCTGATGGACGGCACTTACATCACCGCCATCCGAACTGGAGGCGCGGCCGCCGTGGCCGCGCGCACGCTGGCTCGCTCCGACGCGGCAGTGCTGGCAATCCTCGGCGCCGGCGTTCAGGGCTGGTCGCACCTGCAGAGCTTTCCGCGCGTCCGCGACTTCCGGGAGATCCGCATCGCGTCGCGCAACCCCGAGCGCGCCACAGCCCTCGCCGAGCAGCATCCGCGGGCCGTCGCCGTCGCCTCGTTCGAAGATGCAGTACGCGGCGCCGACGTGATCGCCTGCTGCACCGATGCGCGCGAACCGATCCTGCGCGCCGATTGGCTCTCACGCGGCGCGCACGTCAGCGCTGTCGGCGGGACGTTCGGCCCGGAGCTCGACCGGGAGACGATTGCGGCCGCGCGTGTGTTCGTCGAATGGCGTGGCGCGGTGACCAACGAGCCACCAGCCGGAGCACACGAGCTGCAGGGCCTCGATCCCGAGATGGTCACCGAGCTCGGCGAGGTCCTGGCGGGCACGAGGCCTGGACGAGAATCCGCGGGCGAGCTGACCGTCTACAAATCGACGGGGCATGCGGTCGAGGATGCGGCGACAGCGCGGCTGGTGTACGACCGAGCCTGCGCGGCGGGCGCAGGCACGCGACTGAACCTCTAGAGGTCGATCACTCTCGAAGGCACGACGTTGATCACCCTGGTCGCGCCGGCTCGGCGCTCGGGCAGCGTGCGCCCGTAGGGATGGACGTGGCCATGCGCCGCCAGCAGCGGCTGAAAATGCTGTATGAGCCGCAGGGCCGCGACGAAACCGACGTGCGCGGAGTCCTTGGCCTCGGCCATTCCGAAGGGCGGAGCATGTGTGACCAGGACGTCCAGCTTGCGTCCGTCACGCACGCGCTTGAGGCGGAGTCGCAGCTCCAGCCTCACAGCGCGCCGCGCGGCCTGGGCCTGCGTGTACTGGTTCGGACCCTGCTTGTAGCGCAGGCTTCCGCCCAGGCCCGCGATGCGCAGGCCGCTCACCTCGACCAGGCGGCCGTCGATGTTCTCGCATCCCTCCGGACCGGGCCGTGGCATCTCGGTGGCGAGCGGCATCCACGTCATGTCGGGTGGGTTCACGCTCGGATCGTGGTTGCCTGGGACGTAGAGGAGCGGCACGTCGAGCCTGCTGACCAGATATTCGAGGTAGTCGAAGGGCAGGTCGCCGCAGCTCACAACGAGGTCCGGCTTGATGGTGCCCAGCCGGTCGCCATAGAGACGTTCGTCGACTTCGTCGGCGACGGCGAGTATGCGCAGTGTTCGCGTTACACGCGCTTGAAGCGGAGCGCGGTCCAGGTTTCATCGACAGACACGAATGCGACCGGCTTGTAGCCGCTCACCGAGGTGACCTCACCGAGGACGTCACGCTGCACCCACCATGGCGTGGCCGGCAGGTCGGTCACGCCTCGGGAGGGCCCCCCTTTCGGATACGAGATCCACAGCAGCCCGTTCGGCCTGCACGCGCGTATCGCGGGCGGGCCCATCCGTCGCAGCTCCTCGGCGTTGTTGACGAACAGCAGCACGGCGTCATAGGTCTCATTCGGGGCCATGTCAGTCCTCAGCGCGGCCGGCCCGGGCTGCAGCTGGGCGGCGAAGCCGGCGGGCGCGTTGAGCATGGCGACGCTGTGCTCTAGAAGCAGACGCAGCTTCTTGGCCATCGGGCTGAGCCCGGTCTGGTCGGGCTTGATGGTGGGAAGCGACCGCTGCGAGTCCAGGTGTCCCAATTTGTCAGATGCGCCTGCGGCACACATTAAAGGACGCGTCACTCGAAGCGAACGCATATCATCCGCCGCGATGCGCCCCGTCTCCGCAGCCATCGCCACAGCGGCTGCTGCTTGCCTTCTCGCCGCCTGCTCCGGCAGCCAGCCATCCACGTTTGCCGTCACGGGCGCATCGGTCGATCCCACCTACTGGTGTCCCGGGGGCGCCAACAACGCGAAGTACGACCTGCACGCGACCGTGAACGTGCGCAACGGGACGAGCCACGAGGTCAGCATCCAGTCGGTGACGGCGGTCATGACCCTGGCGGCGGTGCAGGGCAGCTGGCTCGAGAAGGTCGGCGACCGCTTCGACGCGGGCATTGCCACGTTCTCCACGAACAGCGTCGCCGCAGGCGCGAGCGCCTCGCTCAAGGTTGTCATCCCGAGCGCGTGCACGAGCGACAAGTACGGCGGCAACACATCGAGCGCGGGCGACTACGCGGTCACGCTGCGGCTCGTCACGTCAGCAGGCGCTTTTGCGGTCACAGCCCAGAACCAGCACGAGATCCGGGCCGCCTAGCCCTCGGCGCGCAGGATCGCCATCGCCTGGCTGGCCGCGGCCAGCCATGCCGGGTCGTCGAGCCAGGTGTCGACGCCCCACATCAAAACGACCTGCAGGTGCTCCTGGCGGTAATCGATCGCGCTCGCAATGAGGTCTGACGGCCCGAAGGTGCCTGCGTTGGACCAGGGCTGAGCCTGCATCTCGGCCAGCCACAGGTCCTTGCCGCGCGCTTGCGCGCGGTCGGCCCAGAACGCGACGGCCTGCTCCTTCCACTCCGACCGCAGGTTGAGGCTTGTCACGTGCCGGAACGGGATGCTGGGACCGTCGAGATAGAGGTCGAGCCCGAGGGCGTCGCCGGCGGCCAGAGCCTGCTCCGGATGGCCGTTGGGTCCGAAGCGCGACAGCAGCATCGGCGTCCACAGCTGGAGCATGTCGATGGTGACGTTGAGCCCGTCATAGGTCGTGGTCACCGCTTCATGAGCGGGGTCGAGCCGATGCACCTCGCCTATCTCCCATTGCAGCTGTGCGGTGGTGATGCGATCCTCGCCCGTGAAGTCGTTGCCGACGGTGTCGAGCGGCTCGTTCTCGACCTGCCACGCGTACAGCAGCCGGGAGCTTCGATAGCGCGTGATGCTCGTGTCGATGTATGCGCGATACGCGGTGCCGGATTGCACCTGGTCGAGGTACGGCTGGGCGCGCGGCCCGGCCCAGTCCGGAGAGTGCAGCTCGGGATATAGAAAGTTGCGCGCGCCGATCGTCAGCACCACTTGCGTGTGGTCGCCTGTGCGGCGGTTGTGCTTTGCGACCACCTTCATCAGGACGTCGACCGAGGTGAAGTCGAGCCTGTCAGGGGACGGTTGGACAGTGTCCCAATAGATGGGGAGGCGAACCAGGTCGGGGCGGGTCGCGTCGAGCAGGCGAGTCAGGTCGGTGGCGGGGTCGCGGCCGGCCTTCTGCGAGGTGAGCGGGCTGTAGCTGAACCCGGCCAGGGGCGCGGAGGGCGCGCTCGACGGCCAGGTTTCGCTGCCCAGGGCCAGCGCGGCGGCCAGGATCAGCCACAGGAACTTCATCCCTGAGGCAACGCCTCGCCCACTCCCAAAGGACCGCCCGGGGGCTCGGGGACGGGGTTTTGCCCTCGATCAGGCGTTCCACGGGAGGAGGGTCCGACGCTGTGATGCCACGCACCTGGATTGTCGTTCTCGGCTTCCTGCTCGCCGGTCTCGGCGGCCTGGGCGCCTATTTCCTGCCGGTCTTCCAGACCGCCGCGAATACCGGGATCACAGCGCCAGGCAGCCTGCCCAACCTCAATCCGGTGAGCCGACCGACGGATCCCTTCACCGTGCTGCTGCTTGGATCGGACGACGACGCGAAGTTCGCACCCGACCGCCTGAACACCCAGTCGATGATCCTCATGCGCATCGACCCGACCGCCAAGCAGGCGACCATGCTTTCGATCCCGCGCGATCTCTGGGTCCCGATTCCGGACCAGGGAACGGGCAAGATCAGCACCGCCTACCAGCTTGGCGGCGCCCAGGCGGCGGTCGCAGCGGTCGAAAGCAATTTCAAAGTCCACATCGACGACTACGTGTGGATAGGCCTGAACGGCCTGGTGAACCTCATCAACAAGCTCGGCGGCGTGAACCTTCAGGTCACGAATCCCGTGATGGACGATTTCTATCCCTCAGACCTCAATGCCAATGGATACCCCTATGACTATTACCGCGTCGCGGTGCTCCCGGGTGCGGCGCACATGGACGGAGTGCACGCGCTGCAGTACGTGCGGTCGCGCCACGGCGACGTGCGCGGCGATTTCGCCCGCTCCGAGCGGCAGCAGCAGCTGCTCCTGGCGATCAAGGCCCAGGCCGCCCATCTCAACGTGGCGGACCTGCCGGGCCTCGCCGGCGCCTTCAACGGGGAGATCAAGACGAGCATAGCCATCGACAGGCTGCGCGCGCTGTTGACGATCGCCAACGACTTCAACGGTTCGAACACCCAGCGCGTGGTGCTCGTGCCGCCTTACACGAGCGAAGGCTGGGCCGCCGGGCAAAGCGTGGTCTTCCCGGACTGGAGCCAGATCCTGCCACTCGTCCACAAGACGTTTCCTTGATGCGATGGCTCGTCGGGGTCGGCCTCGTCATCGCGATGCTGGCCTTCGGCATCGGCGTCTATCACGCGGCCGGCATGCTGCGAGGCGACCACGCTGCCGTTCACCGGCCCACCGAGGTCACGGCTGCGCCGCTGCCGGGGACGCTCTACGTCATCCAGGCCGGCGCGATCTACCGCTTCCAGCACGGCAACTTCACGCAGATCACGCCCGAGGACGGTTGGATGCAGCCCACCGCGTCGCCCGATGGCAAGCAGCTGGTCGCCGTGAAGCGATCGACCAACTTCTCCGACCTCTACCTGCTGTCGGCGGCCGGCAAGCAGGTTGCGCAGCTCAGCCATAACTCGGCACCCGGCCCGGCGGAGCAGAACCACTGGACCTTTTACCCGCGCTTCAGCCCGGATGGGCAGACGTTGTTCTATGACTTCGATCCTAAAGATCTATATGGCAGCTACAAGCTGGACCTGGCCATTTTTGCAAGTCGCATGGACCCCAATACCAGGGCCGTTGACTGGACCCAGCCCAATGACTACACAGGGGGTGACGTCAACCCGACGCCGCTGAAAAGCGGTGGCTTGATCTATACCAAGTATTCAATCGACGACTCTTTCCAGGTCCATTCACAGATCTGGTACCAGAAGCGAGCGGGGACGGACGGCCAGGCGTTGACGCCGCCAGAGCTGGGCTGCGAACAGCCCACGCTGTCGGCTGACGAGAAGCTCCTCGCGATGGTTTGCACGAGGGGCTCCAACGTCGCTGCGGAGCTGGACGTGGCTACATTCGACTCCGCGACGCTCACGCTCGGGTCACCGGCGACGCTCGTCAGCAACCAGCTCATCGCCTCGCCGGCGTTCTCACCCGACGGAAAGATGATCGCCTACCTCGCGCCTTCATCTGTCGGCGGCCAGTTTCAGCTGTGGACCGTGGACTCGTCAGGTCCGGCTTCGGTGCGGGACATCACGACCGATCTCGGGCTTGACCCGACCTCGGCCCCAGCCTGGATGGGCGCCTAGTGCATAGGCCATTCGTGGAATTCGGAAACCATCCAATAGTGGTAGTCGCCAATTGGTTCCGTGCGCGTTTTGGAAGTAGGAGACGAATGGTGAGGTTCAGAACCAAGTCCGACGCACCCGACCTGCACAGCCAGCTCGAGTCGATGCTCGACCAGGTGTGGCGGTCGGAAGCCGATTGGCGCCTGTGGGATCGCCTGGATGCCGCGGACATGATCGAGACCTTGCGGCAGCAGCGACTCAAGAACCGAGACGCCAAAAAGGCGGCCTGACTTTGGGGCTCACCGACAACTCGCGATGAACCGGCTTTCCCCTCGCCGGCCACGGCCTGCGGGGGGCCGCCGCACCGCCTTCGTGCTGTCCGGCGGCGGCAGCCTGGGCGCGGTCCAGGTGGGCATGCTCAAGGCGCTCTTCGAAAGCGGGGTCACCCCCGACATCCTGATCGGCACCTCCGTGGGCGCTGTCAACGCTGCCTGGGTCGCCGGAAGGCCTGGGGCCGACGGCATGGCCGACCTGGCGGACATCTGGCTCGGCCTGCGCCGCCAGGACGTGTTCCCCATCAGCCCCCTGATGAGCGCCGCCGGCCTGCTCGGCCGCAGCAACCACTTCATCTCGAACATAAACCTGGGCTCCATCCTGAAGAAGAACATCCCGTTCGAGCGGATCGAGCAAGCCTCGGTCCCGCTGCACATAGTGGCCACGGATCTGAAGAGTGGGCGGGCCACGATCCTCACGTCGGGGCCCGCCGTGCCCGCGCTGCTCGCCAGCTGCGCCATCCCCGGAGTGTTCCCCCCGGTGACGATCGGCCGGCGCGCATACGTCGACGGCGGGGTCGCCAACCACACGCCGATCACCGTCGCCGTCGACCTCGCTGCGACCGACATCTACGTCCTGCCGGTCGGCTATCCGTGGCTCAACCGCGAGCCCACCAACGCGCTCGGCATGGCGCTGCACGCGCTGGCGCGAATCGTCGAGCAGAAGCTCGACGCCGAGGTCGCGGCGTACCAGGAGGTGGCCAGCATCCACGTCCTTCCAGTGCTGGACATCGCCGACGTCTCCCCTGCCGACTTCAGCCACACCCGGGAGCTGATCGATTGGGGCTACCGTTCGGCCCGCCGCAGCGTCGGCATGGCCGTCAACGGACGGTCGAACGCGGCGCCGTCATTGCCGGTGCGACCCAAGAAGCAGCTGAGCTTCGACCCCCAGGCCGCTTAGACCGCGCTACCCGATCGAGCGGACCCTTTTCACCCGCGACGGGAGCTCGCGCACCGTGTCGGGCAAGGCGTCCTGCAGGCGCTGCATGAGCGTCCGGCGGCGCCGGTTGCGGTACATCATCCACCCGACAAGCCCGATGCCCGTGACCACAAAGAGGCCCGCAGCGACGTACGCGGCGGGTGGAACCTTCTTGATATCCATCTCGCGAAGCTCGCCAATCGAGCGCTCGATCGTCTGCCTCCCGGCGTCGATCTGGTTGCTGATCTCGTCGGCAAATGTGCTCATGTCATCCTCCTCGTTCATTCCGGTACGTCTCCCTCCCAAGAGAGAACGAACTCGGGGCCGGTACCGGCGATTGGATGCGCGTTTTCTAGTTGAAGCGCCTGGGCCGCAAGGTTCGGGCGCTTCACCACATAGGAGGAAAAGACCGTGAAATGCGAAGTCTGCGGCACCGAGGTCGCGAACTCGGAAGAGATGAAGGCTCACATGGAGCGTGAGCATCCCATCGCCGAGCGCGACGAAGACGAGGGGCTCGAGATGCCCGACCGGATGCCCGACCAGGAGCAGCCGGCGCCGATGAGAGGCAAGAGCTCGGGCTCGTAAGTTCCGTTCGGACGGGTCAAACGCCGGTGACGCTTCAGCGCCGCCGGCGTTTCTATTCAGCCCAGATTGCCGTAGAGCTGCGGCTGCTGGGTCGGCGCCGCCGAGCCGTCAGGGCCAGGCTCGTCGGTCACGGCCATGACCGAGTAACCCGCGAGCGAGTGGTTGACCAGGACGACCTTGGCTCCATTGCTGTCGGGCACGAACACCGCCGCCGGCTCGGGGTTGCCGCCGGCGCGGATCAGCCACACCTCGTACACATGCCCGCTTGCCACCGGCGGCAGGCCGCGGAAGTCGACGAGGGCGAGGCCATCCGATTTCAGGTCGATGACCGTCGCGTGCGCGCCCGACATCCCCTGGTGTCCCGCCAGCGTGAAGCGCGCGACCTGGCTCGAGACCGGGGCCCGGGGAGCGCGGACCGAATCGCCGACGAGGACCCCGACAAGGAGAGCGATCACGGCCACCGCAGCGATCGCAAGGAGCGGACGCAATCGGTTGCGCTGCTGTGGACCTCGAGCCGGCGGCAGCGGCGAGTATGCGCTCTCGGAGCCGGGGCGGCGGCGCCACCTCCTCGACGGCGAGTGGCAAGGCGCCGACCACGCGACGCAACCTGCCGGCGACCTGGCGACACGATGCGCATCCCTCGACGTGGACGCGCACGGACGCCGCCTCGTCTGCATCCAGCACGCCGAGGACCCAGGCCGCGACCGAGCTCTCGAGCTCTTCGTGGTCAGACATCGACCAACCCCCGCCCTCGGAGATACGAGCTCATCTTTTCCAGGGCCAGCCACATCCGGCCCTTGACCGTGCCCAACGCGACGCGCGTCAGGTCCGCTATCTCGGCCTGCGAGTAGCCGCCGAAGTACGCCATCTCGACGACCTGGCGCTGTTCGCTGGGCAGGCTCGCCATCGCGTCGCGCACCGCCGTCCGCTCCAGCGACAGCGCCACCTCGCGCCACGGGTCCGAAGCCGATTGCGACGACACGACCTCCGGAAGCAGCTCCTGCTCCTGGCGCTCGTGCGAACCACGGCCGCGGAGGTAATCGATGCACCTGTTGCGGACCGAGGTCAGGAGCCAGGCCCGCAGTGAGCCCCGCTCAGGGTCGAAGCTCGAAGCGCGGCGCCAGACGTTCATGAATGCGTCCTGCACGGCGTCCTCGGCCCGCGCGGGATCGCCGAGCACGCGCATCGCGACGCCATAAGCGAGGCCCGCGTAGCGGTCATAGAGCCGGGCGAGCGCCTCATGGTCACCGGCAGCGAGCCCTGCGACGATCTCCTGGTCGCCGCTCGCGGCTACGACGTCGCGGCCTCCTCTTCCGTCCTCTCGCCGTGCCGGCTCGTCAGCTGCCCGACGGGGGAGCTCCGATCTGGCGTGACAGCCCAGGCCTCGTTCTCGATGAGGCGCCACGCCCAGCGTGGGTTGCGCTCCACACGTTCCCGAGCTGCGTACAGCGCTTTCGACATCAGCTTGATGCCGGACAGGCCAGGAAGGCGGCCGATCTTTGCGTCGAGGTCGAGCAGCTCCTCCTCGCCCTGTTCGTCGTCGAAGAGGTAGAGGGCGAGGGCGTCGACCTCTTCTTGCGTCTTGACGCCCTGGCCGACAGGCACCCACACGCGGTCCAGCATCCAGCGGTCGAGCTTTTGCGCGCGCTCGTTGTCGCTCAACCACTCCTTGGCGGAGTTGTAGTAGAAGGCAAAATGCCGGCGCTCGTCCTTGATGATCCGGCTCAGCAGGTCCTTGAGCACCGGGTGACCCGACTTGCGAATCAGCGCTCCATAGCCCGTCAGCGTGGAAAGCTCGTTGATCGCGCCGATGGAGAGGTAGACCGCCGAGAAGTTCTTCATCAGCCAGGAGCCTGCCATCGTGGTCAGGATGCTCAGGCTGTTCTGGAGGCCAAGATTCGCGCGCACGTTGGCGATGCGGTCTTGAGTGTCGAACTCGATGCCATAGAGGTTCAGCAGCTTGCCGATGTTCTCGCCATGCCACAGCTCCTCGTAGTTCCAGCAGGCGAGGAACGCGGTGAGGATCGGGTCCATGCATGCCCGCGTCACCAGCAGGTGCGACAGGTAAAGGGGGACGTGGTTTTCGATGTCCATCATGTAGTGCAGGCAGAAGAGGTCGCCCTTCGAGAGAGGATGCGAAGCGACCTCATCCCACTCGATGCCGGTCGTGTCGACCTTCCTGGACTCTTCCTTGTAGCGCTCGATGCTGAAGCTCATGTCAACCCCTACGTAATTCATGCGATGGCGGATCACCGCTCTCGGCCAACTCTCAGGGACCTCACACAGGGCGCCCAGCGGCCGCCGCCAGTCTAGGTCGCGACGCTCATGAGCGATCAAAAAGACAAGGAGGCAAGACAGTGAACGGATTTCGCAAGACAGTCGCCGCCGCCGCCATCGCGGGGTCGATGCTCGTGGGAGGTGTGGCCGGCGCGGTGCTTTACAGCGCGACCGTGCTCACCGCCTCGGCCGCCACGCCATCGCCGAGCCCGTCGTCGTCCAGCTCTTCCACGGCCAAGTTCGTGCCGAACGAAGACCCGACGCACGAGGCAGGTGAGAGCGCGGCCCGTGAGGCGCAGGAGAACGCCGGTCAGGTTCCGACAGTCCCCTAGCGGACCGCGGTCGTAGGAAGGACCGGTGAAATGCCGGTCCTTCTTTTATCTCAGGGCAACAATTGCCTGGCCACGAACCACACGTTGGCCGGGCGTTCCGCGAGGCGGCGGAGGTACCACCCGTACCAGGCGTCGCCGTACGCGACGAGATCCCTCACGGTGAACCCTTCGCGCGCGAGCCTCATCTGCTGGTCGGTGCGGATGCCGTAGAGCATCGCGATCTCCATACGAGACATCTCGAGCCCCGCCGCTTGCGCGAACCGCCATGCCTTGGCGAAGAGGTCCGTGTCGTGCGTGCCGAGCACGAGCCGCATCCGGCGGTGCTTGACCTCGGGGAGCATGTAGGCGCACAGCGCGAGATAGTTGGCATCGACGTCTTTCTTCGCCGTGAAGGCGATCTCCGGCGGTTCGGCGTAAGCCCCCTTGACCAGCCTGATCGCAGGCTTCAGTGGCATTAGCTCCGCGACGTCCCCCACCGTCCGGTGGAGGTAGGCCTGCAACGCGACGCCTGCTTGCAGGTCCTCGCGTCTCAGCCGCTTGTACAACGCGAGGGTGCGATCGGTGTAGGGGCTGCCTTCCATGTCGACCCACATGAAGCTCCTGGCCTTGGCTGCTGCGCGGGCGAGACGCTGCAGGTTGGCATAGGTCGCGTCCTCGTCTATGTCCAGGCCGAGCTGAGTCGGTTTGACCGAGATCTCCGCCTGCACCTGGGTCGACGCCGCAAGCACCTCCTCGTAGTGCTCGACGACGCGGTTGGCGTCCGCGAGATCGGTGATGTTCTCGCCGAGGAGGGTGAAGATGGCGCCGATGCGCCTGGTCCGGAAGTCGGCCGCCGCCGTCAGCGCGGCATCGAAACCCTCTCCCGGCAGGAAGCGCTTGACCGCACGGCGAGCGAAGCGCCAGCGCGGAACGTGCGTGGCCAGCCACCGGTTCTGCGCGCACCAGAGGAGGAACCTTCGCATCGAGCCCGCATCACGTTAATGCAGGCTCGAAGCACACCGTCACCTATGCAGGCCGATTGCCTCCCAGAGAGCACTCGACGCTGCAAAAAGCCTCCTCGCCCCTCCAGACCGCTCCGTAGTCGATCGGCGCCGCGCAGGCCGCGCAGTACGAAGCCGCCGGCGACTGTCGGTGGACAAGTTGAAGCGCCGCTTGTAAGCGGCTTGGTATGGCGACGCCCTGCCGGAGTGCGGCACGCTCCGCGCTCCCTGAGATCCTGCCTGAAGGCAGATGCACGATGCTCATTTCGCCCCCGAACTCCTTCCGCAACCCGGCTTACGCCAACACAGCAAGTATCCGGTTAACGCGGAAACTGTCGCCGTACCGATGTAGGAGGACGGACTCCTACATGCCGCAATTTTTGTAAAGAAAAAGGGCGCCCGCGCGAAGCGGGCACCCCTGTTCAAACCGCCGTCCAGGTGGGGTTACCAGTAATACCAGCGGCTTCCTTCCGCTGCGCGGACGAAGAAACCGAGCACCCAGAGGATCAGCCCGATGACGAGCAGAATCCAGAGGAAGTTGAGTGCTCCGCCACCGAGGAGACCACCGCCTCCCAGGAGGAGAAGCAGCAGGATCAAAACGATGACTGCAACCATCCTTACTAGACCTCCTTTCGAGCTGCTCTGAGGCAGCCGTGAATTTTGTCTCTACTGAAAAAACGCCTGTCCTGGAGTCGCTTACCCGGCCGCCGCTTCAGCGCGATCTCGATCCCGAGCGGCCCGTTTTGCCGCCCTTCATGAGGCTTCGCCAGCCGCGGGCGCTGATCTCCACGCCGTATTTGCGCGCGGCGGTGCGGATGCGGCGCCAGGCCGCGTCGCGCTCCTTGTCCGAGACGCCTTCGACCTGGTCGAACCGCACCACTGCGTTGCGCAAGTGCCGGGCGTCGTTGAGCGGTTCCTTGCGCTCCTTCGGGAACGCAAAGGTGCCGGCCGGCATCCGGTTCTCCTGGCGGGTGCTCAGGCCCGTTGAGCGTTTTGGGACCCGCTGGCCGTGAGCCCTGCGACTCTGGACCGATCGAGCTTTCTTGATGTTGCGGCGTGCAGCCGTCTTCTGGCGGGTCGTGGCCATCCGTCAATCCTCCTTACACACGATTTCTGCCTTGAATCGGCAACGCATCTGTGGCGGCGCTTACCGTCAAAGACGAAGCAGGGCCGGTCCCGGGGGACGCGGCCCTGCAGCTCCCCCAGAGGGTGCTGGTTACTTGGACGGAGATGGCATCGCGCTTGGCGACGAAGAGCCGCCGCCCGGGTTGCCACTGGGCATCGGTGATGCCACGGTCGGGTTGTTGGTCGTGGACGGGGGCGCGGTGGACCGTGTGCCGAACCAGTTCCACTGTGTGAAGCCGAAGAACAGCACGATCAGCACCAGG
>VBGE01000227.1 GCA_005880345.1 Chloroflexota bacterium
TCAAGGCTTCGATGCGGCGCATGAAGATCGCCGAGATTCCGGTGACGTTGAGCCCGGACGGGCGATCTCGCCCGCCTCACCTGCGCACGTGGCGCGACGGCTGGCGGCACCTTCGGTTCATGCTGCTGTTCAGCCCGCGCTGGCTGTTCCTCTACCCCGGCCTCTCCCTTTTCACCGTGGGCCTCCTTGTGGGCGCGGTGCTGGAGACAGGACGGAAATACATCGGACCAGTCTCGTTCGACATCCACACGCTGCTGCTCGCCGGCTTCGCATGCCTCATCGGTTACCAGCTGGTCGTATTCGCGGTCTTCACCAAGGTGTTCGCCATGCAGCAGGGGTTTCATCCCCCCAACCCGGCCTACACCGCCTGGTTCCGCAACATCAAGCTCGAGACCGGCCTGGTGGCCGGCGGGCTCACGCTCCTCGCCGGAATGATCGGCACCGTGGTCGCGGTGCTGAGCTGGGGCGCGGCCGGCTTCGGCGCCCTCGACCCGTCGGTCACGATGCGGGAGGTGATCCCCGCCGCCGTCCTGCTGACGCTCGGCGTTCAGACTGTCTTCGCCAGCTTCTTCCTGAGCATTCTCGGCATCGACAACGAAGCTGACCAAGTCGCGTAAGTCGTCGGTCGCGCTCGCCTTCGCCCTCGCCACGATTGCTGTGGCGCCGATCGCTTACATGTCGATGTTCACGGGCTTTCGCGCCTACGACGACGAGGGTTACTACCTGGCCAGCCTGGCTGATTACCTCTCAGGACACCCGCTCCTGACTCAATACGCGCCGGTGTACGGACCCTTCTTCTATGAGGTGATGGGCGGCTTGTTCAAGCTGCTCGGACTCACGCCCGACAACGACACTGCGCGCGCTGTGACGGCGGGGATCTGGGTGATCGACAGCCTGGCGGGCGGCCTCGTCGCCTTCAGGCTGTCACGAAACCTGTGGTTGGGCCTGGGGGCGCAGGTGTTGACGTTCAGCGTGCTTGCCGCCCTTGGCAACGAGCCGTTGAGCACATATGGCATGACCACGATGTTGCTGCTGGGTCTCGTGGCGGCCGCGACCTTCGGTGCGTCCCGGCCACGGGCGACCGGAGCTTTGATCGGCGCCATCGTGGGTGCGCTCTGCCTCATCAAGATCAACGTCGGCGGCCTTGCCGCAATCGCCGTCGCGTTCGCCTGGGTGGCCGGCTTGACCCCGCGCTGGAGACGGTTGCTCCAACCGTCGATGGCGGCCGTGATCACGGCTGTGCCGATTGTCCTGATGTCCGCGCTTCTGAACGCCGGGTGGGTCGTCGAATTTGCAATCGTGGTGGCGCTTTCCGCGGCGGCGGTTGGCGCGGCAAGCCTGGCGGCCTTGCCGTCACCATTCCCCTGGCCGTCCGGTCCGTGGATCGCCGTCGGCGGTGGGGTCCTGGCTGTTGCGTGCCTGGCGATCGCTTTCGCCAGCGGCACCCGGCCCGGCGATGCATGGCAGGAGCTGGTAGTCGTTCCGCTCCAATTCCCAAGGCTGTTCACGGTTCCGATCCGGCTCAACGCAGGCTACGACGTGGTGGCGGCCATCTCGTTCGCCGCTGCGCTTCTCGCCTCTGTCCGTCGCTCGACGGCCGGCGTATCACCGGCATTGGCCGGCCTCCTGCGCATAGGCGCGGGCTTTTTTACGTGGGCATCGATGCTATTCATGCCGGACTCGACCTACCTCCTTGCGCTGCCTCTTGCGTGGCTGGCCACCCAGGCGCCGGACGGCCCAGATCGCGACCCTGTCGGTGCCTTCGCCCGCCGGTTGGTACCGGCCCTCGCCGTGCTCGAGAGCCTCCAGGCGTATCCGATCGCCGGTTCGCAGCTGTCCATTGCGGCGCTGGGCCTGGTGTCCGTTGGCGCGATCACATTTGGCGATGGAATCCGTCAGCTCCGCGCCGCGGGGGTCAGAGCTGCGCGCTACGCCCCGCCCGCGGCAATGGGCCTCAACCTCGCCGTGCTCTCGCTCTTCGCGCTGACCGCAGTAGCAGGATTCGCCACGGGCACAGCGCTCGGCCTACCGGGCGCCGAATCGGTCAGGCTTCCCGTGCAGCGCGCGATGGATCTTCGTCAACTGGTGGCCACTGTGGACCGCAGCTGCTCTAGCTTCGTTACGTTCCCCGGCATGGACAGCTTTTACATCTGGACCGGACAGGATCCGCCGACTCCCGCACGTGCCGGGGGGTGGTGGTTGCTCCTGGACCGCGATCAGGAGCAGGCGCTCGTGGATCAGCTCACGCCCAAGCAGCGCCTCTGCGTCATCAAGAATCAGCGCGGAGTGGACATGTGGGCGCAGGGGGCAGGAGTGCCAAGCAACCCACTGGTCGATTTCATCGATCGAGAGTTCGTCCACGACAGCTCATACGGCGACTACGAGCTGCTGGTCAGGTCCGGGGCCTGACCGCCGGGAACCTTGACCATTCGGGGTTGGGCCGCGACCACGGTGCGGTGGCTGAAAGCGCCGGCGGCGAGGATCCCGAGCCATGCCGCGTCCCATACGAGCTGCGGCGCGTGGGTGGCCACGTCCCACACCGGCTGAGTGGTTTGCGGGCCGTAGGTGAGGACCTGCATGGTGCCGATGCCGAGGAGCAGGAAAAGGCGCTGCCAGAGCGGCGGCGAGGAGCGGAGGAAGAGCCATGCGGCCAGCACAAGGATGCTGTAGTCGAGCTCGTGGAAGTGGAACGCCAGCGCCGTGGTGCCGACGATGCCGGCCGCCAGGACGATTTCGGTCTCGGTCCGCCGCCACCAGGCCACCGCCAGCGCGGCTGCGCCCTGGAGCGCCCATAGCCCGTAGGTCAGGGCGCTGAAGCCGAAGAAGTGGGCGAGCGTGTACTCGACGTGCGTCGACTCGGCCTGCCCGCGCTGCAGAGCTTGCCACCAGCTGCTGAGTCCGGCGCCCTGCAGGTTGACAACAGTCGCGACGCCCAGCACGGCACAGACGACCACCCACGCGGCGAGCGGACGGTAGCGCCCACTGACCAGCAGCACGAGAGGCAGCAGCACGATGTCCTGCGGCTTCAGAAAGGTCGCCAGCGCAAGCATGGCTCCGGCGGCATATGGCCTGTCGTGCGCCATGAACCACCAGGTGGCGGCCAGCAGCGCGAGCAGGAGCATGTTCGGCTGGCCGAAGTAGAAGACGAGCAGGACCGGCCACAGAGCCACGGCCAGCAGCAGCAGGCCAAGCCTGGCGATGCCGCGATACGGCGCTGCGATGCGCCAGGTGAGCACAAGCGCCGCGAGCGACAGCAATGTCCAGATGACATAGGCGACCGGCTCGGAGAACACGGTCAGCGGTGCAAACAGCCACGCCAGGAGAGGCGGATTGACGTAGGTCAGGACGGGATCGATGACGCGGTCCCCGGTCGGAAATACCGCGGACAGCGACCGCAGCACCGATTCGTCGTAGATCGTCGACCAGCCGTATCGAAGACCCGCCTCGGCCGCGACATACGTCATGCGCACGTCCTCGTGCACCGGGCGGCGGGTGAAGAGGAAGACCCACAAAGCCACGGAATATGCAGCCCCCCAGCCGCAGGCGAGCACGGCTGAGGCCAGCCACAGCGGTGGCCGCCGCGGGGCGGGCGAAGTCTTCATCGGGGCGAATTCTCGGCCACCGGTCGCCGAGTTCGACCGGTTAGTAGACGGGCGTCTCCACCGTCACGGCCTCGAGCCACTTGCGGCACGAGGTCAGGAAGCGGGCCGCCTGGAGCCCGTCCAGGACGCGGTGGTCGAACGAGAAGCAGAGATACATCATCGGCTTGATCCCGATCATCCCCTGCACCGCGACGGGTCGCTCGACTATCGCCTCCATGGTCAGGATGCCGGACTGGCCCGGGTTGATGACCGAGTAGCTGAAGAGCGTGCCGAAGGTGCCGGAGTTGTTGACGGTGAAAGTCGCGCCGGCCAGCTCATCGGCCTTGAGCTGCTTGCCGCGAGCGCGCGTCGCCAGGTCGT
Organism: Chloroflexota bacterium; assembly: GCA_005880345.1. Classification (GTDB taxonomy): domain Bacteria; phylum Chloroflexota; class Dormibacteria; order Dormibacterales; family Dormibacteraceae; genus 40CM-4-65-16. The sequence continues at coordinate 3,963 of VBGE01000227.1, forward strand.
TGACGGCGCGGGCCAGGCCGGCCAGGGAGAGGCTGTCGGCCTTGCGCACAACGGGCACGAGCAGCGTGTCCTCCAGGCCGACCGAGACGCCCAGGTTGATATCGCGGTGGACGAGCAGCTCGGTTTCGTTGAAGGTCGAGTTGACCTCTGGGTGCTCGCGCAGGCCGGTTACCGCCGCCGCCAACACATAGGGCAGGTAGGTAAGCGAGAAGCCTTCCTGCTTCTGGAACTGTCCCTTGTTCGCGTTGCGGTTCGCCACCACGCCCGACATGTCGACCTCCTGCGTCTGCCAGGCGTGCGGGATCGTCTGCTTGGCGCGGGTCATGTTCTCGGCGATGAGGCGGCGCACGCGCGTCAGCTGTACGACCTGGTCGCCTTCGGCGGGCTTGGCCGCGGTGGCCGGGCCAGGCGACGGCGCTGAGGGCGCAGGCTTGCTTTGGGCCGCGAAGTCCTGCACGTCCTTCTTCGTGACGCGGCCGCCGAGGCCGGTCCCGGTGACCTTGGAGAGGTCGACCTTGAGGTCGGAGGCGGCCATCTGGACGCCGGGGGAGTAGCGGTGGATCTCTCCTCGCCCCTCTCCCTTGCCCTCTCCCCTGGGGGGAGAGGGGCGTGGAGGCTCTCCCTCGGGAGAGGGGTGCGGAGGTTCCCCCTGGGACGGAGCCGCGGCAGGCGTCGGGGCCTCGGTCTTGGGGGCGGGGGCAGGCGCTTCGGGGGTGGCCGTGACCGCCCCGTCCCCGGTCTCCACGACCGCGATCTCCGCCCCCGCCTGCACCGTCTCGCCTTCCTTGGCGAGGATCTCGCGCAGGACGCCCGACACCGGCGCCGGGACCTCGGCGTTGACCTTGTCCGTGTCCACCTCGAGCATCGGTTCGAACTCGACCACCTTGTCGCCCGGCTTGACCAGCCACTTCGAGATGGTCCCTTCGTGGACCGACTCGCCGAGCTGCGGCATCACGACTCGCGTCGTCTTGCCAGCCATTTCAGTAAGCCGCGAGGTCCTTCAGGACCTTGGTGATCTTGTCGGGCGTGGGCATGAAGTACTCCTCCATCGGCGCCGCGTAGGGCATCGAAGGGACGTCGAGACCGCCGAATCGCTTGACCGGCGCGTCGAGCCAGCGCCACGCCTCGTCGGCGATGAGAGCCGCGACCTCGGAGCCGACCGACACGCTGAAGTTGTCCTCGTACAGGACCAGGCATTTGCCCGTCTTGCGCGCCGAGGCGATGATCGCCTCCTTG
>VBGE01000252.1 GCA_005880345.1 Chloroflexota bacterium
GGGCAGGGTGCGCAGGACCTCGCCCTGCTTGCCCTTGTCCTTGCCCGCGGTGACGATCACGGGATCGCCCGGCGCAAGGTCGAGCCAGCGGCGCTTGGGTTCGGGTTTGTTCTTCAGCATTGGTTTTTGGTTAGAGGACCTCCGGGGCGAGCGAGATGATCTTCATGAAGTTGCGCTCGCGCAGCTCGCGCGCGACGGGCCCGAAGATGCGGGTGCCGCGCGGGTTGTTGGCCGTGGCGAGAAGGACGGCCGCGTTCTCGTCGAAGCGGATCAAAGAGCCGTCCGGGCGCTTGTATTCCTTCTTTACCCGCACCACCACCGCCTTAACCACCTCGCCTTTCTTGACCTGGCCGCCGGGCTGGGCCGCCTTGACGGTGGCCGTGATGATGTCGCCCACAGAGGCGTACTTGCGGTAGTGGCCGCCCGCGACGCGGATGACCAGGAGCTCCTTGGCTCCTGAGTTGTCCGCGACCTTCAGGCGGGTTTCTTGCTGGACCATTCGCTACCTGGCTTTCTCCACGATCTCGAGCAGGCGCCATCGCTTCTCTTTGCTGAGGGGGCGCGTCTCGGTGATGCGCACGAGGTCGCCCACGCCGCACTCGTTCTTCTCGTCGTGGACCTTGAAGCGGGCGCGCTGCTGGATGGTCTTGCGGTACAGGCGATGGGCTTTGCTCGAGCCGACCTGGACGATGATCGTCTTGTCCATCTTGTCGGCGATGACCATGCCGAGGCGGACCTTGCGGCGGCCGCGGGTCGCGTCATCCTGAGCCTGCTGAGCTGGGCGCGTTGCGGTGTCGGTCATCATTCAGCAGCCTCCTCTTTCTTCTTGCCGCGGCCACGCTTGGGCTTGGCCTTGGGCGCTTCCTCTTCCATCGTTTCTTCTTGCTCTGCCACCGCGGTCGCAGCCCCTCCGGCGGCTTTCGCCGCCACCTCCCCACCGAGTGGGGAGGCGACCTCTTCCACGGTGGGCTGGATGCCGAAGTCGCGCTCGCGGAGCACGGTCATGATCCGCGCGATGTCGTGGCGGACCTTCTTGATCTGGCTCGAGTTGTCGAGCTGGCCGACGGCGTGCTTGAAGCGGAGCTCGTAGAGCTCGCGGCGCGCGGTGCGCATGCGAACGCCCAGCTCGTCGGCCTCGAGCACGCGGAGCTCGTCGACTCTCATCTCAACACCCCGGTCTCGGCCGCGCTGATGACGCGCGTCTTCATCGGCAGCTTTGCCGCGGCGAGCTTCATGGCTTCCTTGGCGACCTGCTCGGTGACGCCGCCCATCTCGAACAGCACGCGGCCCGGCTTGATCACGGCGACCCAGCCTTCGGGGTTGCCCTTGCCGGAACCCATGCGGGTCTCGGCCGGCTTCTTGGTGATCGACTTGTCGGGGAAGACGCGGATCCAGATCTGACCGCCGCGCTTGACGTGGCGGGTCATGGCGAGGCGCGCGGCCTCGATCTGGCGGTTGCTCATCCACGCGGCTTCCATGGCCTGCAGGCCGAAGTCGCCGAACGCGGCGGTGGCGCCGCGCGTGGCGATGCCCGTGCGGCGGCCGCGATGCATCTTGCGGTACTTGACGCGCTTGGGGATGAGCACTTAGGTGTCCGCCTTCTTGGCGTTACGGACGCCGCCGGTCTTCCTGACCGCGTCGGGAGTGGACTTGGTTTCGACCGCGGTCTTCTTGGCCTCGGTCTTCGCTTCGGCCTTGGGCTTCGGCGCCGCCTTGGGCCGGGCGGGCGCGGCGGCTTTCTGCTCGACCTTGGCCGTCCCGGTGCGCGTGCGGCGCGGCGCGACCTGAGCGGCCGCCTCGGGCTGGGCCACCTCGATCTGGGCGGCCTGCGGCTGCGGCATCGCCTCGATCAGCTCAGCCTGCGGGGTCACTGGCGCGGGCTCGGGCTGCGGCACCGGCTCCTCAGCCGTCGGCGCCAGGCGGCGCGCGGCCGGCGTGATGAGGTCCTTGTAGATCCAGACCTTGATCCCGATGGCGCCGAAGGTCGTCTTGGCGGTGGCGCGGCCGAAGTGGATGTCGGCGCGGAGGGTGTGCAGCGGGACGCGGCCCTCGCGGTCGTTCTCGCGTCGCGCCATCTCGGCGCCGCGCAGGCGGCCTCCGGCGTAGAGGCGGATGCCCTTCGCTCCCGCGCGCATGGTGCGGAGGATGGCTTGCTTCATCGCGCGCTTGTAGCTGATGCGGCGCTCGATCTGGCTCGCGATGTTCTCGGCGACGAGCTGCGCGTCGAGCTCGGGCTGCTTGATCTCCTGGATGGAGATGCGCACACGGTTGCCGAAGCGCTTCTCGAGGTCCTCGCGGAGCTGGTCGACGCTGGCGCCGCCTTTGCCGATGACGATGCCCGGCTTGGCGGTGTGGATGGTGACGGTGAGCTGCGCGTTGGAGCTGCGCTCGGTCTCGATCTTCGCGATGCCGGCGTTGCGCAGGCGGGCGAGGATGATGCGGCGCATCTCCAGGTCCTCGTGGAGCATCTTCGTGTAGTCCTTGGGATTCGCGAACCAGTTCGCCTCCCACGGACGGAAGAAGCCGAGTCGAAATGCGTTCGGGTGGACTTTATGACCCAATGTGCCTTATTTCCTCGCTGCTTCCGGCTGGTCTTCGACGACCGCCGTGATGTGACAGGTGCGGTGGAAGTACTCGTGCGCCATGCTGCGGCTCACTGGACGGCGGCGCTTGAAGGTCGGGCCTTCGTCGATGAGCAGCTGCTTGAGGACGAGGTCGTCGCGGTTGAGGTTGAAGTTGTGCTCGGCGTTGGCCGCGGCGGACTTGATCGCCTTGGCGACGTCCCTGGCGGCGTGCTTGGGCGAGAACTCCAGGTAGTTCAGTGCCTCGGTGACCTTCATTCCTTTCACAGAGTCGGCCACGAGCCGCGCCTTGCGTGGCGTCCGTCGAACAAATCTTTGAACCGCGGAGACTTCCATCGTTGCCATTCCCTACTTGACCGTCGTCGTCTTTTCGGTGTGAGTGCCATGGCCGCGGAAGTGGCGCGTCGGCGCGAACTCTCCCAGCCGGTGGCCGACCATGTTCTCGCTGATGAATACCGGCACGTGCTTGCGGCCGTCGTGCACGGCGATCGTGTGCCCGACCATGTCCGGATAGATCACGGAGGCGCGGGCCCACGTGCGGATCACGCGCTTGTCGCGCGTCTGGTTCATCTTCTCGATCTTGTCTCTCAAGCTCGGGCTGATGAACGGACCTTTCTTGGTTGATCGACTCACTTACTTCTTGCGTCCTTTCTTCTCGCGGCGGCGAATGATGAGCTTGCTCGACGCCTTCTTCTTGTTGCGCGTTCGGTAACCGAGGGCAGGCTTGCCCCACGGCGTCTTCGGGTTGCCACCGGGGCCGGTCTTGCCCTCGCCACCGCCGTGCGGATGGTCGCGGGGGTTCATGGTCGAGCCGCGGACCTCGGGTCGCTGGCCGAGCCACCGGCTCCGGCCGGCTTTGCCGCCGGACTCGTTCTCGTGCTCGATGTTACCGACCTGGCCGATGGTGGCCTGGCAGCGAATGTGGATGCGGCGGAGCTCGCCGCTGGGCATTCTGATCACCGCGTAATCGCCTTCCTTGGCGAGGAGCTGGGCGCTGGCGCCTGCGCTTCTGACGAGCTGGCCGCCTCTGCCCAGCGTGAGCTCGAGGTTGTGGATGGTCGAGCCGACCGGGATGTTCTCGAGGGGAAGCGCGTTGCCGATTCTCACCGGCGCCTCGGGTCCGCTCTCGATTGGGTCGCCGACCTTCAGGCCGAGTGGCGCGAGGATGTAGCGCTTCTCGCCGTCCTTGTAGTGGATGAGCGCGATGCGGGCGCTGCGGTTGGGGTCGTACTCGATGGTCGCGACCTTGCCCTCGATGGCGTGCTTGTCGCGCTTGAAGTCGATCTTGCGATAGATCTTGCGGTAGCCGCCGCCCTGGTGGCGCGTCGTGATGCGACCCTGGTTGTTCCGTCCCGCGTGCGTGGGAATTGATTCGATCAAGGTCTTCTCGGGCGTGTCTGTCGTGATCTCTTCAAAGCCCGAGATGGTCATGAAGCGGCGGCCTGGGCTGGTGGGCTTGAATTTTCTAACTGGCATTGGTGTTGTCTACACGCTCCCGAAGAGGCCTTCGATCTTCTGGCCTTCGCCAAGAGTCACGATGGCTTTCTTCCAGTCGGTGGTGCGGCCCACGGGTCCGATGCGGCGGAAGTTGCGACGCTTCTTGCCGCGCATGTGCACGGTGTTGACGCGCTTGACCTGGATGCCCTGCGACTCGTACTGCTCTTCGAGCGCGTGCTTGATCTCGGTCTTGCTCGCGGTGGCGATGACCTTGAAGGTGTAGCGGCCCTGCGAGTAGAGCAGGTAGGTGCGCTCGGTGATGACCGGGCCGATGATGATCTCGCTGGCGGCTTTGGTGGTCATGCCTGGGCTTCCTGTTCGTCTTCGTTGGCTTCGTGGTTGGTTTCGTGCATCTCGTGGCCGCGCGGGCTGAAGTTCTCTTCGAGGAGCTCGATCGAGTCCTTGCTGATGAGCAAGTACGTGTGGCTGAAGATGTCCTTGATGTTCAGGTTTCGCGCCAGCACGATCTTCGCGGTGACGAGGTTCTCGAACGAGCGGCTGACCGTGTAGCTGGGCGCGGGCAGGACGACGAGCGTGGTGCTGTCGAAGCCGATCGCGTCCATGAGCTCCTGCGCCTGCTTGGTCTTGGG
>VBGE01000253.1 GCA_005880345.1 Chloroflexota bacterium
CGACGTTGAGCAGCCCGATCTCGCCGGAGCGGATCGCGGCGATCACCATCGTGCTCCCCATTCCCGCCCAGTCAGGGTTGTCGCGGGCGGCATTGAAGACGGCCGCATTGGCTTCTTTGCAGGCGCGCTTCAGGCGTTCGACGTCGGTGCCCTCCTGGCCGTCCTCGGCCAGGATCTTCGTCACTGTCTTGACCGCGATCGAGCTTGCGTGTTGACCGGCGGCATGGCCGCCCATGCCGTCGCAGACGACGATCAATGTGTCGAGCCCCGCCTTGTTCCGCCAGACGGCGACCGAGTCCTCGTTCTCTTCCCGTTCCAGACCGGGGTCCGTGGCCCACGCGATCCGCAGTCGCATCGCTCTAGCTAACGAACCGCAGCGTCACTACGCTCCGAGAACGGCGAATTGGACTGAGTTCTGCCCGATCGTCAGCCGATCGCCAGGGTTCAGCTGCTTCTCCTGGATCGATTCGCCGTTGACGAACGTGCCGTTGGTGCTGCCCAGGTCGACGACCCAGAACTGCTCGGCGCGCCGTTCCAACCGCGCGTGGTGTCCACTGGTGGCGGGGTCGCGGAAGATGACGTCGTTGTCGGGCGACCGGCCCATGCGCAGGGCGTGGTCACCGACTCGGTGGGTGTGCCCCGCGTCGGGGCCCGACTCGATCGTCAGCTCCGCCTGAGGTCCGGCGGCGACGCCGGGTGGCGACGTCCGCGCCGGCATGGCCATGGTCGCGGGAACTGGCGGGGCCGGTGCTGCCGGCGGCGGCGGTGACCACGCGGGCATCAGGGTCGTCGGCTCGCGCTCCGCACCGCCCGAGTCCATCGATGGCGGCGGGGCGACCATGGTCGCCGCGACGTCTTGCACCGCCGGAGGCGGCTCTGCCCGCGCCGGTTCCTCGACCGGGGCTTGAGCCGCAGCCTGCGCGCCGGCCGCCAGGTCGTAGTCGGTCGTCTCGGCGGCCGCGGCCGACCAGGCGGGTGCGGGAGCGTTCCACGGTGGGGGCGCGGCCGGCGCTCCCCAGGACGGGGCAGGTGGCGCGGCGGGCTCCTCGGTCTTCGGAACATCCCAGGGAGGCGCCGCTGGCGCCGAGTTCGATTGGCCCGCTGCGGGCGGGTCCCATGACGGGGCGACCGTGGGGGGCGCCGCGGGCGGTGCCGCCCCCGGCGTGGCGGCGGGGGCACCCCAATCGGCCGAGGGTGGGCCCGGGACCGGAGCGGCGGCGGGTGGGTTCCACGAGGGAGCGGACGGTACGGCCGCGTCCGCGGCGGGTGGATTCCATGAGGGAGCGGACGGTACGGCCGCGTCCGCGGCGGGTGGATTCCAGGACGGCGCGGGGGCCGGGGGTGCTCCCCATCCTCCTGCGGCCGGCTCGGCAGCCGGGGCGGCCGGCGGCGACGGCGGAGCGCCCCAGGACGGCGCGGGCGCCGAGGTGGGCGGCGAGGCGGGCGCGGGCGAGCCCCACGTCGGGGCGGCTCCGGGGGTCGGCGGCGGTGCGGTCGGCGAGCCCCAGCTGGGATTGGTCGCGGCGGGCGCGGGAGAAGAAGCGGGCGCAGGAGCCGCCGGTGGCCCCCAGCCGGGAGAAGTCGAGGGCGGCGCGGCGACGGCGGGCGAAGCAGGCGATCCCCACCCACCCTGGGCCGGCCTGTCCGGCGGCGTGGCGCCGCCCCATCCAGGCGAGACGGGAGGCGGAGCCACCATCGTCGGCGCCACGGTGGCGGGACGGGCGGGTGCGGGCGGCGCCCACGTCGCGGCGACTCCCGCGGTCTGGTTGATGGGAGCGGCCGGGCGGACGGGAGGGGCCGACTTCTTCTTGCGGCGGCGGCGGCGTGTCATGAGGTAAAGGACCCCGACGACGAGGGCTGCCACCGCCAGGATGATTACGAGGTATTCACTTGGCATGCGGTGGAGGGCCTCCCTTTCGCCTGCTGCGGCAACGGATTGGTGGGTACAAGGCGCTGACTACGTAGCCCAGAAGTATGCCATCCCGATCACGATTCGCCGCGCGGCATGGACGCGTTTTCGATCACGAGTCGCCCCGACGCCACGCCGGGCACGGTCACGTCCGCCTCGAGCGAATGAGCGCCGGCGCCGAGCGGTGCGCCCATCACCACATGGAGCAGCATGCGGCGACCCAGGGGCAGGTCGAGACGCCTGGGCAGCGGCGCTAGCCCCGCATTGGTCTCGATGTGCAGCTGGTGGCCCGTAAGGAGGACGCCGTCGAGCCGCATGCCACCGATGCCGGCGAGCACTGCGGGACGCGTGCGATTTTCGAGGGCGAAGCTCAGGCCGCGTTCTTCGGGTCGCAGGCTGCGCAGGTCGGCAAGGCGCTCGGCGAGATAACGGGGTATCTCGGAGCGCACGCGGACCGGCGCCTGGGCGGACGAAACCGTGAACACGAGGTCGGTCCGGTCGACTTCGCGGCCGCCGGCCACGAGGGTCGCCTCAAACCGATATTCGCCTTCGGCTGCGAGCGGAAGGCTGAGTGTCGTCGCGCTGACCGCGGGCTCGAAGGCTGTGGGCACCTCGACGTCGACGGTGCCCGAATAGGACTTCTTCTGCATCGCGTCGCGCATGCGGTCGAGTCCACGCGCCCCCGCGGCGCGCTCGCGCGAGACAGACCAGCGGATCGTCCCGCGGCCGGTCACGTCCGGATCGTCGTTGACCACGACGAGTCGAGCCGCGAACGGCACGTCTGGACTCTGCACGAAACCGAACGGTCGGCCAGCTTCGAAAGCGAGCGCTTCGACGATCAGACGCGTCGCCTTGAACGCTTCGGCGAGCGCGGCCAAGGCGGCCTTCGGCTGGCGTGCACCGTCCAGGAGACCGAACCCGATGCCTGGGTGCGGATCGACCAGGTGATAGGCGAACGCGCCCCAGCACGACTCGAACTTTCGCGTGCGCAGGTGCTCCGCGGCGTAGCGCACGAGGCGCGCCTGGTACTGCTGCGACGCGCCGACATACTGCTCGAGGCTCTGGTGCATCGAAGGCAGGCCCACGCCCCGCTCGGCCCAGTTGATCGGTTGAAATCCCGCGTGGCGCCACGCTGGGTCGTCATCCGCCACCGGCCAGCGCTTGCCGATCGAATCCCATACCGGCGAATCCACCCCGGGCAGCGACTGCGCACCGAAGGCGGTCACCATCAACGGCTCGACCAGCCCGATGTCCCGCCACGATCCTTCGGTCCAACCCAGCATCAGGTGAAGGTCGATGTCGCCAGAAGCCGCGACCGCGGGCCGCCCTGGATCCAGCTTCTCGAACGACGACTTCAGCTCCTGGTCGATGGAGTGGTTCTGCCGGACTGAATGCACGTCGCCCAGGTCGAAGTTGGTCGCGAGCCATGGCGGCTCGTCGTGCGCGGTCCACAGCACGATCGACGGATGGTTGTGGAGCATGGTCACCATCTCGGTCTGCTGCTGCCTCGCCGCGCTTTCGAAGAAGCGAGCCTCGTCGGTCCGGGCGTGATAGACGTACGTGCCGGTCAGGGGCAGGTCCTGCAAGACGAGCATTCCGGCCTCATCCGCCTGCCGATAGAAATCCGCAGGCAGGACGCCGGCCACGACTCTCAGCGCATCGATGCCGGTCTCCTTCGCAGTAGCGATGTCGTGGGCGAATTTTTCCGCGCCCAGCTCGTCGAGGCGAAACGAAGGCGCGTAGCAGGCACCACGCAGGAACATCGGCCGTCCGTTGATTGCCAGGCTCCAACGCCGCGGGCCGATGTCCCACGTGAGCTCGCGAAAAGCGAACACGTCGTCGACGCGGGATGATTCGGCGCCGTCCGCGTACGCGGTGACCTCTGCCCGGTAAAGCGTGGACTCGCCGAATCGCCACGGCTGCCATCGCTTGGCGCCGGGAAACGCAAGACGCATCGTCACGGTTTCCTCAGCGCCACCAGCCAGACGGACGTCACGCCGCAGGCGAATCGACTCGCGCGCGTGTGTCGGGATGGCCAGCTCGACCTGTCCTTCCATCTGCCGCCCATCGAGGTTGCGCAGCCGAGCCTCGACCTCGAGGCGGCCGTCGCCACCCTCGAACGTCGGCTTGAGACGGACCCAGTCGACCGCGATCGGTCCCATGTACTCGAGCTGGACGGGCTGCCACAGCCCGAGAGGCACCTCGATGCGGTAGGGCTCGGGGAGGCTCGAGTAGGCCGAAGCGGGGTATGGCTTGAGGTCGCCGTCGTTGAAGAGGCCCATGATGTGGCGCTTCTTCTCGGGCTGCGGCTCGACCGGCGCCTCACAACAGATGACGAGAAGGTTCTCGGCCTTCAGATAAGGCGTGAGGTCGAAGCCGAACGGTGCGAAGTAGCCGTAGTGCGAACCGAGGAGGCGGCCGTTCAGCCACACGTTGGTCGCGAGGAAGGCGCCGCCGATGCGCAGCACCACGCGCCCTGCATGGTCCGGTTTGGGGAACTCTGTCCGGTACCAGATCGACTGGCGTCCTTCCCGGGCCGCGAGCTGCCGCGGCACCTCGACCGGCTTCCATCCCTCGCCCCGGCCGGCCGTGAGCCGCTCGGCCTCGCCTTCGCCGAGGGGCATCCACACCGCCTCCCACCCGGTCAGCTCGCGCCGGCCGGCCATGCGCTGCGCGAGTGGCATGAAAAGCGAATCGCTCACTTGACAAAAGCCCCATCGGCCGTGGTGCAGACCAGCACCGGCCGGCCCATCTCGGACGCGAACTGCTGAGTCATGTCGCGAGCCACAAGAGCGATCAGGCTCCCGCCGAAGCCCGCGCCCATGATGCGAGCGCCATAGCAGCCGTCGATCGCGTCCGCGCGCTTCACGAGGGCGTCGACGTTCGGAGTCGAGACTTCGAAATCGTCGCGCAGGCTCTGGTGCGATTCCTTGAGAAGGCCGCCCATGCGACCAAAGTCGCGCCCGCGCATCGCATCCACGAAGGAGTGCACGCGCGCAATCTCGGAGCTGACGTGGCGCATGCGCTTCGGATCGCCGGCCTCGGCCTCGCGGCGCCTCTGGTTGTAGGGCGTTGCTGCGAGCGACCGATGCTCGCCCGAGTCGATCACCGCGATCGCGACGTCCTCTGGAAATGGCACCAGCTCATAGTCCAGGGTCGCGCAATCGAGAAGCAGCGCACTTCCCCGCCGGCCGAGCGCCGACGCGAACTGATCCATGACTCCGACCTGCACGCCGGTGGCCCTCTGCTCGGCCCGCTGGCAAGCCAGGGCCGCCTGCTTTCCATCCATGCTCGGCTGCAGCCCTGACGCGATCGCGACCAGCAGCGCCGCGGACGAGCTGATCCCCGCACCAGGTGTCGCTCTTCATCCTCCACTCGGCGGCCGGGCCGCCGGCAACCTCCGTGTAGCGGTCGACGGCCGCCGGCAGCACGACGCCTCCCAGGTAGTCGACGTGCTCGCCGATGAGGTTGACCCGGCCAGGAGCCTTGCCCGACCACTGAGCCTTAGAGGGCACGAAGCTCCGCTGCGGTGTCCTCGGCCCGCGCGTCCAGGATGAAAGCGCCCGCGCCGAGCTCCGAGCCGGCCAGGTACTTCAGCTTGTCGCGCGTGCGATTCGGCGGATAGAACTCGACGTGGAAGTGGTGATGCCGGCCGCCGCGCCCACGTGGTTTCTGGTGCATGGCCATCACGTAGGGCAGTGGTCGCTGGAAGAGGCGGTCGTACTTCTGCAGCAGTCCCTTCAAGCTGGTGGCGAACGATAGATCGTCTTCGTCGTCAAGGTCGAGCAGGTCGCCGCGGTGGCTGGTCGGAGCGAGGTGGACCTCGTACGGCCAGCGCGCGAATGGCGGCACGAACGCAATCCAGCGCTCGTCGCGCAGCACCGTGCGCACGCCGTCCTCCTCGCCCGCGATCACGTCGCAGTACAGGCACCGGCCGGTCTTGCGCATGTGCTTCGACTCCGACGCCAGCTCGCGCTCGAGCACAGGTGGGATGAACGGGTACGCGTAGATCTGGCCGTGCGGGTGGCTGAGCGTGACCCCGATCTCCTCGCCTCGGTTCTCGAAGACATAGACGTACTTGACGTTGGGAAGCCGGCTCAGCTCCCTGGTGCGGTCGCGCCACACCTCGATCAGGTCGCGGATGTGCTCGACGCTCTGCTCGCCGAGCGATGAATCGTGGTCCGGCGTGTAGCAGACGACCTCCGCGCGCCCCTGCTCTCCCGTGTACGAAGGAAAGCGGTTCTCGAAAACCACGATGTAGTAGTCGGGTTCGGGTATCTCGGTCTCGGCCATGCCTGGTCGGGTCGGGCACAACGGACAGTGCGCCGCGTCGGGATGATATGTGCGGTCCTGCCGCCACGGCGCCAGGGTGACCCACTCCTCGAGCAGCGGATGCCAGCGCAGCTCGCTCACGATTTTCTCTTTTCGTAATAGATGAGGTAGCGACCGTCGGCCTTCTTGACCACTCTCTTCCCCACTCGCTGGGGAAGGTGACCCGGCCGCGAAGCGGCCCGGTCGGATGGGGCGGTGCCGAGACTCTCAGTCTTCTTCAAGGGCACGCTTCACCGCTTCAGCGGGCGAGTCGACGGTTTCCATGCCCTCGAGCTTCCATGTGTCGAGCGCGAACACCGGGCGGTCGAGACGTTGGGCCAGCGCGATCTCGCTCAACGTGCCCCATCCCGCTCCGATCGCGATCACGCTGTCGGCGGCGGTGACGATCACCGCGTTGCGAGCCTGCCCGAGACCGGTCGCCAGCGCGAGCGTGAGATGCGGATTGGCGCCGCCACGATCCGTGTCGGGCAGGATGCCGACCACCGTGCCTCCCTCACTCGACGCGCCTTCGCTCGCCGCGGCCATTACTCCGCCGAAGCCGCCGTTGATGATGACCGCACCGGAACGAGCGAGCAGCCGCCCCACCTCACGCGCCGCCTCGAGCTGCGATGGCGTCGCCTCGGAAGCTCCACACACGGCGACATATCTGCGGGGCATCGACCGCACAGTTTATTCGGTACACTTTCGCTCGAAGTTCAACGCCCGTGGGGCAAGGAGGTGAGGCCAAGCTTGGATATACCGAATCGTGGTGCAAGCCGCCTCGTTTGCCAGCCGGGAGCTCGGGAGGGCATAAGCCTCTAGGGCTTCTGATCCCGCTACCCGACTTCTGGAGTCGGAGGCGGTAGCACTGCGAACGTAGACGCTGAGGGCCCGATTGCCGGGCCCTCAGTTTTTTCTGTTTAGGATTGGCAGGAGTGAGCCAGGACTTCACCACCCGCCTGAAAGAAAGCCCGGAGGGCTGGCTCAAGGCGA
>VBGE01000254.1 GCA_005880345.1 Chloroflexota bacterium
ACGATCGTGCCCGCGGCCAGGTCGCCCAGGCGCTTGCCCTTGCCGTTGATGAACAGCACGACCATGCCGACCCCGTAGCCATACGGCAGGAAGTCGACCAGCCGCACCACGTTGCGGATCCCGGCCTGGAAGAAGGTCATCGGCTCGCCGCGGTCACCGACCGCCCGCAGCCGGAACACCTTCTTGCCGATCGTCTGCCCCGACCAGAACGCCTCGCACGCCCAGAAGTAGCCGAAGATCACCACGAACGTGCCGATCACCGCGATCAGGTACGCGAACACGTCCTGCCCCACCTGGCCGACGGCGACCGCCACGAAGTACACCCCGAACAGCACCCCGAGCAAGATCAGCAGATCCAGGATCTGCGCGATCGCTCTCGTGCCGAGCCCCGCGACCTGGTACTGAAACGACACGCGCTCCGGCGTGCTGACCACCAGGTCGCTATCGGGGAGTGGCTGGTCCACCTCGAAAGCTATTGTCCTAGGGTGGAAGGCGCCCCGACGTGAGAGCAGAGGATTTCGTCGCGCTCCGGCGCCATGACTGGAACCGGCTCGAAGACCTCCTCGCACGCGCCGGGGCCGGGCACCTGAACTCGCTCACCCCCGCCCAGGTGCTCACGATGGCCGCCCTCTACCGGCGGGCGACAGCCGACCTCGCCCGCGCCCAGCGCGACTGGCCGGAAGAGCCCGTCGCGCACTATCTCAACGGCCTCGTCGCCCGGGGCCACGGCATCGTCTACCGCCGCGGCGGCCAGATCTGGAAGCGCATCAAGCGCTTCTACGTCGAAACGTTGCCGCAGACGTATCGCCTGTCCTGGCCTTACCTCGTCGCCTCATTCGCCATGACGCTCATCCCCGCGATCGTCAGCTACTTCGTCGTCACGGCCAACCCCGACGCCGCTTACGCGATCGCCCCGCCGCAGCTGGTCGACCAGGTCCACCACCACCAGCTCTGGACGCACATCCCGCAGGACGAGCGCGTGCAGGCGGCCGGTTTCATCATGACCCACAACATCCAGGTCGTCATGCTCGCGTTCGGGCTCGGCGTGATCTTCGGCCTGCCGGTCATCTACGTGCTCATCACGAACGGCATCTCGTTGGGCGCGCTGTTCGGCCTCACCCAGGCCTATGGACTGAGTGGCGGCCTCTTCGATTTCGTCATCGCGCACGGCGTGCTCGAGCTCTCGATCGTCATGGCGATCGGCGCGGGCGGACTGATGATGGGTTGGGCCCTGGTGTCCCCCGGCAACCTCAAGCGCTCCGACGCACTCGTTCTCGCCGCTCGCCGCGCCTTCACGCTGCTGCTCGGCCTGGGTCCGCTGCTCATCATCGCCGGCACCATCGAGGGCAACATCTCGCCCTCCGACACGCCGTTTCCGATCAAGCTCGCCATCGGCCTCACGACCGGGACGCTCTTTTATTCGTATTTGCTGCTCGCCGGGAAACGAGCTAAAGAAGCGCCCGTTCCTTGAGCTCCAGGTAGCGCTCGACCAGGGCCGGCGACAGCTTGCCCGCGACCACGTCGAGACCCAGGACTCCGCCGCGCCTCAGCTGCTCGAAGCTCTCCCTCCGGCTGGCGACGAACTCTTCGGCGGCCGCCCATTCATAGGCGCGGTTGGTGCTGACGATCGGGTCGTCGCGCGCGCTCAACATCGCGGGGTCGGACATCGCGACGATCAGCACCAGGTGGCGTGACGCCAGGCGCAGCGCGTGCGCGACCAGCTCGCGCGAAGCCTCCGGGTCCTGCACATCGGTGAGGATGACCACCATCGATCGCCGGCCCACGCGCAGCGCCAGGTGTGTCATCGCATGCCCGAAGTCCGGCTCCACGTATTCCGCCTTCACCGCATACAGCGCCTCTGTGATTCGCCGGAGCTGGATCGGCCCTCGCTCGGGTTTGATGAAGCCGCTCACGCGGTCGTCGAACGTCATGAGCCCGACGCGATCGCCGTACGCCTGCGCGACCCAGGCCAGCATGAGCGCTGCGTTGACCGCGTGGTCGAGCTTGTCGAGGTCGCCTGCGGGCGCGGTCATCAGGCGGCCGCAGTCGAGCGCGATGATCACCTGCTGGCCACGCTCCGCCTCCACCTCGACCACCACGGGGCGGTCGCGTCGCGCAGTCGCGGTCCAGCTCACGCGCCGCACGTCGTCTCCACGGACGTAGTCACGCAAGCCCGCGAACGCGGTCGAGGCGCCTGGCGGCCGCGCCCGGCGCATCCCCGCCATGGCGCGCAGCCCGCGCCGCAGCGAGAGCTGGATGCGCTTGATGGCGACGACATTCGGAAACACCGCGACGTCCTGCTGCAAATGCAGCCGGACCTGGCGCCGCCACCAACCGCGGTCACGCCACACCTGCAGGTCGACCGCGCCGAATCGGTACGCACCACGCTTGGGCGAATGAGTGTTGTAGGCCACCTTCAGGTCGCCCTTCGCGTCGAACTCGCCGCCGACCACGCGCGGCGTGGCACGCAGCGTATCGGGCGCGTGGTCGGCCACGCGGGCGCGAAGCCCCGCGGCCTGCCGGTTGTGGATGACTACCGCAACCTCCTCCGGCTCGCCCAGCGAGAAGGGCTCGGGCATGACGCGTCGCACCGCGTATCCGGCGCGGCCCGGCAGCAGCGCCAGGTCTCGCGCCGCGACGATGACGAGCCCGACGTGATAGACGACTGCGACCAGGGCGAGCACCGGCGAGACCACGGCCAGCGCGATCAGGGAGGCGCCGATGGCGGCGGCCCAGATGAGGCGCGTTTGGGGCGCAAGGCCCCTCACCAAACTCAGCGCGGAGGTACGACCCGGCTCGCCACCGCGTCCAGCACGCTGTCGGGCGTCTGTCCGGCCACCTCGGCCTCCGGCCGGAGGATGAGGCGGTGGCGGAACGCGGGAGCGAGCAGCGCCTTGACGTGGTCGGGCGTGACGAACTCGTTGCCGTCGAACGCCGCGTAGGCGCGGGCCGCGAGCATCAGCAACACCTCGGCGCGTGTGCTCGCCCCGAGCGCGATCTCTGGCGCGGCACGCGTGGCCGACGCCAGGTCGACGACGTAGCGGCGGATCTTCTCGTCGAGCACGACCTGCGCGACCTCGGCCCGGCATGCGTCGATGTCTGCGGCGCCGAGGACCGGCTCGACCCCGGCCTTGACCGGGTCGCGCAGCTCGATGCCCGATTCCCAGCGCCGCAACACCTCCATCTCGTCCGCCGGCGTCGGGTAGTCGAGCCTCACCTTGAACAGGAAGCGATCCTGCTGCGCTTCGGGCAGCGGGTATGTGCCCTCGTACTCGATGGGGTTCTGCGTCGCCAGGACAAAGAACGGCGCGGGCAGCGGGAGCTGCTGTCCCTCGAGCGTCACGCCCCGCTCTTCCATCGCCTCGAGGAGGGCCGACTGCACCTTGGCGGGTGCGCGGTTGATCTCGTCCGCGAGCAGCACGTTGGTGAAGATCGGACCGCGCCGCAACGAGAAAGCGCGGGTCGTGAGGTCGAACACGGACGTGCCCACGATGTCCGCTGGCATCAGGTCGGGCGTGAACTGCACGCGCCCGTATTCCAGCGTCAGCGCGCGGGCGATCGACTTGGCGAGAAGCGTTTTCCCCGTGCCGGGCACGCCCTCCAGCAAGACGTGGCCCTGTGCCACGAGCGCGATTGCGCACAGTCGGATGGCGTTGTCCTGGCCGACGATCGCCTTCGCCAGCTGCTCGCGAAATCGGGCGAAGAAGTCGGTCGCGGTCGTGGAGGCGGTGCCGGTCACGTCTTTCCCGCTATCGGATGAGCGATCGAGTGCAGCTTTCTCGCCGCGTTCAGCACGTCGGGCTCACGTCCCGATGCCATGTACAGCGAGTTCTCGACCTCGGCGAGCTCGGCCGCCGTTTCGGGTGCGCGCACCCAAAGAGCCTGCCAGAACCGCTCGCGTGGCTGCAGAGGCAGACCCGTGCGCATCGCGACCGCACGCTCCGTGGCCGACGCGAGCAGGCCGAGCGTCACCGATCGCGCACTCGACCGCCGCAGGAGCTCGCCCACGGC
>VBGE01000255.1 GCA_005880345.1 Chloroflexota bacterium
GGATGCTCACGTCGATGACGCCCTCGCGCGACTCGCTGCTGACGGCTATCTCGCCGCCGTCGGGCGAGTACCTCACGCCGTTGCTCAGAAGGTTCGCGATGACCTGCGCGCTCCGGTCAGGATCGCACTGAGAGATCGGCAGCTCTGGGTCGAGGTGCGTGACGATCACGTGCCGCTCACTCGAAGCCCGGGCCCTGTCCGCCCCGTCCTCGAGCAGGTCGTTGATTGCGACCGCCTGCGGATGAAGCGTGAGCCGCCCAGCCTCGATGCGGTCGAGGTCGAGCATGTCGTTGATCATGCGATTGAGTCGCTCCGACTCCTTGTTGATGTCCGTCGCGTATGCCTTCGTCTCCTCGAGGGAAACGTCCTCGTCACGGATCATCTCGCTGAAGCCTGAGATGCCGACGAGGGCGGTTCGAAATTCGTGGCTCACCAGGGATACGAATTCGCTCTTGAGCCGATTGAGACGTTCAAGCCCGGCGAGATGTGCCGCCGCAGCCTCGTTGGCGGCGTGCTCGGCATCCGTGTCTTCGTACATGGCGAGGAAATAGCTGATGTGGCCGGCGGCGTTTCGAACGCCGGTCGCGCTCCAGTGCAGCCACACCTCGGTGCCGTCGGTCCGCAACGCACGGCTGTCCGACTCGACGCTGTCCGCTGCGCCTCGCCACAGGGGTTGGAAGATCTCGAAGACGCGGGCGAACTCGTCCGGATGCAGGTATGTCGCGACCGGGGTGCCGGTCATCTTCTCCGGGCTCGTGCGCAACAGTCCCGCCATTCTCGGGTTCACGTCGATGACGTTCATGTCAGGCCCCACCCGGGCGATGCCGAGCGGCGCGTGCGCGAGGATCTCGTTGAGCAGCCGGTTGCGCCGCTCGACCTGGGCCTCCGCTCGCTGGCTGTTCAGGAGAAGCCCGTGCGAGTCACGATGCGAAAGAACGTGGCTGGCGACGAACAGAAGCCCGATGCCGCCGGCCAGCGCCGTCTCGAAGCGGTCGAGGTTCTGGTCGGTGATCGCCTGGCGAAACACCACGATCGCCCCCGCCGTCACCGCCACCCATGGCAACGCGAGCTGCCATAACTGGATCGAACCATCTGCCTTCTCGGCGTCGTGGCGGCCGGCCGGCCATAGCGGGGCGAGGGCGATCAGCAGGTAGCCGACCACCCAGCCGGTATCGAGCACGCTGCCGAGGGCGCCGTACGTGCCGTTGGCCGTCAGGTAGGCGAAGGCGCTGTCGGCGAGCGCGTTGAAGGCGAGACCGCCCAGCAGCAGCGCGAGGCGGCCGACGTCGGCGCGGCGCGCGCGCTGCAAGGCGACGATCAGCGCGGTCGCGGTGATGATGTCGCCGATCGGATACGCGAGGCCGATGGCCTGCGCGGCGGGCGTCGCGGGCGAGCTCTCGTACACCTTGCCCAGGCCGAAGGCCCACGCGATGAACAGCAGCGACAGCGCCACGATCGTGCCCGACAGCACCGTCTGACCCCGCGTGGCGAGGCGGGTTGGAGTCGACGTGAACGCCAACACGCCGGCGACCGCGAACGGGACGGCGAGCAGAAAGCCCAGGTCCGCCGCGGAGGGGAATGGGACCGAGATGCCCAGACCGACCTCGTATACGGTCCAGACGACCTCGCCGGCGCCCCAGCTGAACGCGGAAGCCGCCAGGAACAGCCACGCGACACGAGTCCTGCTGGCATTCCTGGCGGCTGCCAGCGCGCAGCTGCCGGCCGCGATGAAGGCGGCGGCCGCCTCGCCGATGTCGTCGAGGTCGATCGTGGCCTGGTCGCTGACCCAATGGAAGGCGGTCCAGCCGGTAAACACCGCCGACGCGATGAGCGCGGCGCCCGCAGCGAGAGCAAACGGGCGCCAGCCCCGAATGCCAAACCCGGAAATGGTGATCGGTCTCCTGAAGGCCATGGCGGCGGCCGGGTTCTGCACCGCATGAGCGTAGGCAGGGGCGCTCACGGTTGAAGCCGAGATAGGCCAAACAGTTCAGGCCTTGTTAAGTGACTCCGGTTTTCATTTAACATGGCGGGGCAGTTACTTGTAGCACAGCCGAGAGGGCGTGGAGCACGGCTAAACGGAGGACTGCGTGATCCCGCGGATATCGGACCTGGAGCTGACCCGGAGCTGGATGGAGACAGCGCGCCTGCGGACCTTGGCATGGTCGCGGCGGGGCTGGTTGTCTCCCTGAGAGGGGTGGAGTTGATCGCGGTGGCCCGGGGCCTGTTGTCTCGCCCGACGGCGAGCCCTCACGGCCGTCCAGCCGCCGCATTGGTCGATTGACGCGCTCGTTTCCGAGAGGGGTGCCGGCACGGTCTGTGCGGCAAAGGAGGTGATTCTTGAATGCGCAAGCTGCTTTTCGCTGCCGTGATCGCGGCCTCACAGCTGTTGGCCTTCGCTCTGACCGTGTCAGCGTCGACCGGCGGTCCGTGCTGCTGATCCACCAGACGTTGTAAAGGTTTTGTCAAGTCAAAGCCACGTGCGTTAAGCTGGCGGCGTGTCAGAGGTCCTTACGCACCCCGCGAGGGCGGACGGCTTGAGCGGGCAAGGAAAGACCAGCTCGAGCCGCCGTCGTGGCAGGCGCCGTGGGGTCGAAATTCGTCCTGGCGCTGTCAAGCAGGCGCGCCAGGAAGCCGGCCTGAGCCTCGGCCAGGTGGCGCGCGACGACATCAGCCGCACCGCCATCTATTTCGTGGAGACTGGCAAAGCCAAGCCATCGATGGAGACCCTGGTCCTCATCGCCGAGCGCACCGGCCGCCCGGTGGAATTCTTTCTTGGTCCCGAGGCGATGCCGGTCCCGGCCGCCAAGATCGCCGAGCTCGAGCGCTTGCTCGCCACCGGTGCCAATGCCGCCGCCGCCGCGTCCGGCGAGGCGCTTTTGAGGGCGAAGCTGGACGCCGACGCCGCCGCAAGGGTGCGGCAGCTGGCCGGCATGGCGAACTTACGCCTCGGCCGGCCGGTGGTGGCGCGGCGTCTCGTGACAGCCGCGAGAGAGCATTTCGAGATGAGCGGTGATGTGCTGTCCGCCGCGGAAAGCATGGGCATGGAGGCCCAGGCCGCTTACCTGCTGCAGGAACCCGCAGCACTTCCCCTGGCCGAGGCTGCGCTCGGCATGGTCCGGTCGATCACGCCGGTGCCGCCCTCCACGGAAGCTCAGCTCCTCATGGTCCTCGCGAGCGTGCACCTGATGCGCCGCAGCTGGCATGACGCGATCGCGCTGTACCAGGAAGCCATTGCGGTCGGCGACGTCGTCCAGGACCTGCACCGTCTTTCGCTCATGTACAGCGGCCTCAGCGGCGCCTATCAAGAGCTCGGAGAGCTCGGAGAGGCGACCCGCTATGCGCAGAAGGCGCTCACGATCCACGAGACCCTGCAGGACCGCCTCTCGCTGGCCCGGTCGCTTAACAACCTAGGCTACATGCTGGTCCGCATGGGCGAGCTGGGCTCGGCGCGCACCCACCTCATTCGCTCGCTCCGGATCTACGAGGTCGAAGGCGTTGAGAGTGGCCTGGGCTACACGCTCACGAGCCTGTCCGAGCTGGAGCTCAAGCTGGGCAACGTCGACGGGGCCGAGGCCTGGGCCCGGCAAGCTCTCGAGATATCGTCCCGGCTCGGTGAAGCGGCACTGACTGCCGAGGCGCACATGTGGCTCGGTCGCATCGCTGCCGGACGTGGGCTGCAGCCGGAAGCGGACGTTGAGTTCT
Source organism: Chloroflexota bacterium (assembly GCA_005880345.1). Lineage (GTDB taxonomy): Bacteria > Chloroflexota > Dormibacteria > Dormibacterales > Dormibacteraceae > 40CM-4-65-16. The sequence goes on from VBGE01000255.1 coordinate 3,703, forward strand.
GGGCCGCGCTGGACGCCGTCAAGCCCCTCGGTTCAGGTGCCAGGTTGTCCGAGGTGCACGAGGCATTCGCCGAGATCCTCGAAGCCCGCGGCGACCTCGCCGGCGCCAACGACCACCTGAAGCAAGCCCTGGCCGCGGCGCACACCGCTCCTTCGAGCGCCCTCGAGTCAAGGATCGCCACTGCCTGAAACCTTCCCAGCCTTTGGTTGCCAGGCAACCCCTCGGCGTTCCTATTTGACGAGCCTCGGCGGCCATCGCTTAAGGTGTTTTCTAAGGTTGCGAGACTGAAGCCTGTAGTCCTTGTGGTCGATGACGGCGCGGCGAACCGTGAGCTGATCCGTTCTTACCTGGGTCAGATCGACTGCGACGTGCGCGAGGCCGAGGACGGCCCGGCGGCCCTGGCCCAGATCGAGATCTCAGCCCCGGACCTTGTGCTGCTCGACGTGCGCATGCCGAAGATGGACGGCTACGAGGTGTGCAGGCGCATCAAGGCCATGCCCCATGGGCGCCTGCTGCCCGTCGTGATGATCACCGGGCTGAGCCAGACGACACACCGCATCATGGCCCTCGAGGCGGGTGCCGACGACTTCATGGCCAAGCCGGTGGAGGGAGCCGAGCTCATCGCCCGCGTCCGTTCGGCCCTGCGCCTGAAGGAGCTCTACAACTCCCTCGACGGGGCTGAGCATGTGATCTTCTCCCTCGCCACCGCGGTCGAGGCGAAAGATGCTTTCACCGAGCGCCACACGCAGCGCGTCGGCGAGTCTGCACGGTTTCTCGGCCAATGCCTGGGTCTGTCCGACAGCATGCTGGACACTCTTTATCGGGGCGGCATGATCCACGACATCGGCAAGATCGGTGTCTCGGATTCGATCCTGCACAAGCCTGGTCCGCTCGACCCCATCGAGGTGCCGCAGATGCAGGCGCACGTGGCCATCGGCGAGAGCATCGTGCGGCCCTTGCGGTCGACCTCAGGCTTGCTGCCCATCATCCGCCACCATCACGAACGATTCGACGGGCTGGGCTATCCGGATGGCCTGCGCGGCCGCGAGATTCCGCGCGCCGCGCGAATCGTGTCGGTATGCGATGCCTTCGACGCACTGGTCAACGACAGGCCGTATCGCGTGCGCCGCTCGACCGAAGAGGCGCTCGAGGTGCTGCGCGCAGGCGCCGGCAGCCAGTGGGACCCAGAGGCCGTGGCGCTGCTGGCCAGCGAGCTGCCGTCGATCCAGCACCTCGGCGCTGCTTAGCCCGTGTTCTGCAGTCCCGCGGCGACACCGTTGACGCTTAGCTGAAACACCCGCTCGGCCCGTAAGCGGTCTGCGCGCGAGGTCTTCCGGTCTCGCAGCGCGCGCAGCCCGCGCAGCTGAAGATGGGAGAGCGCGTCGACGTATGGGTTGCGCAGCTCGATCGCCCACGACAGGACTCGCCGGTCCTCGAGCAGGCGGCTGTGGCCGGTCACGGCCAGCACTCGCTCCAGCGTGAGGTCGTATTCCTCCAGCAGCATCGCGGCAAGGTCGTCTCGGTCGCCAAGCGCGAGGTAGCGCTGCGCTATGCGCCGGTCTGTCTTGGCCAGGCTCATCTCGGCGTTGTCGAGCATGACGTTGAAGAGCGGCCACTCGGCATAGGCCCGGCGGAGGTCATCGATCGGCGCGGCCGACAGCCCGCTGCCCAGCCCGTACCAACCGGGCAGGTTGAGCCGCATCTGCGACCACGCGAACACCCAGGGGATGGCGCGCAGGTCTTCGAGCTTGCGACCGCCGCCTCGGCGAGTCGGGCGTGAGGCGATCCGCAACCTGCCGAGCTCTTCGGCGGAAACGGTGGGCGGGATCGCTCCTCGCGGGGCGGGGCACCGAGGCTTCGAGCACCGCTGAGGTGACCTGCTCGAGGTGCCGCCGCGCGATCGCGCGATTGCCGTAGCGGGCAAAGATGACCTCGCCCTGCTCCGTCACCTTGAAGCGCCCGGCCACCGAACCGGGGGCCTGCGCTCGCACCGCGCGGTTGGCGGGCCCACCGCCACGGCCGAGTGCGCCGCCGCGGCCGTGGAAGATCGTGAGCCGAACATGATTCCTGGCCGCCCACGCGGTCAGCGCTGCCTGCGCGTCATGAAGCGCGAGCGTTGCCGACAGCGGCCCGGCTTGCTTGGCGGAGTCGGAGTAACCGAGCATGACCTCGATGCGCCGGCCGTTGGCGGCCAGGCGCTCGCGTACCGCCGCCATGCGCAGCATTGCGTCGAGCACGTCCGTCGCTCTGTCCAGGTCATCCAGCGTTTCGAAGAGCGGGATGACGTCGATCGACGGCGGCTTGCCGGTGACACTCCTGGACAGCTCGTACACAGTGGCGATGTCGCCGGCGCTCCGCGTGAAGCTGACCACGAATCGCCGGCAGCTGTCGACGCCGAACTTCGCCTGGAGGCGGGCCATGACGCGCAACGTCTCGAGGGTGTCGCGCGTCAGCTCCGACCGCCGGCCTCCCGCGCGGACCTCGTCAAGCGCACGCGCCAGGACCTGGCTGTGCTGTCGCACCTCCAGCTCGGCGAGGTGAAAACCGAAGGTCTGCGCCTGCCAGATGAGGTGTTGGACCTCGCCGTGGGCGAGGCGCGTCGCACCCGCGGCGGCCAGCGAGTCACGCAGGACCAGGAGGTCGTCGACGAGCTCTTGCGCGGACCGATAGCCGCGAGTCGGCCCGGACGTCCTTGTCGCCCGGAGTCGCTCTGCGACATCGAGGAGCAGCAGGCGATGCGGTTCCGGCCCGGGCTTCTTCAACCGCCGCAGGAGCTCGCGAGATGGCGGCGTGGTTTCTCGGTCGACGGTCAACGCTCGGCCGACGCGGTTTGCCACGGCCTCGAGCGCGAGCAGCGCATGCTCCTGCTGGACTGCCATCGTCTCGTTGGTCACCTCGGCGGTGACGGCGGGGTTGCCATCGCGGTCGCCGCCGATCCAGCTGCCGAACCGTAGAAATGACGGTGCGGGCGAGCCGAGCGCGCTGTCCATCGATCGCATCAGCTCGGGCACGATGCGGAACAGGGACTCATCGAACACGGCCATGAACGACCGCACCTCGTCGAGCGGGGTGACATGCGCGGCGCGAACCTGCGCCGTGCGCCACAGGCCGTCGACCTCTTCGATCAGCCTGCGGCGCGCATCATCGCGCTCCGGGTCGGAGATGCGCGGGTCATCGAGCCGTTCGAGCTGGTCGCCAACGCGCCTGATCGCAGTCACAATCGCGCGACGCCGCGCCTCTGTCGGATGGGCGGTGAAAACGGGATGGATTTCGAGGCTCGACATGAGCTCCGCGAATCGTTTGGGTCCGAGCTTCCGGCGCAGGTCGCTCACTGCGGCTGTGATCGACTCGGGCAGCGCATCCGGCCCGCGGTCGCGTTCTCGGATGACCCGCGCGCGGTGGTGCTCCTCGGCCAGGTTGGCGAGATGGAAGTAGCAGGTGAACGCGCGGGCCACGAGCTCAGCGCGCTCGAGCGGCCACGACGCGACGAGCTTCTCCGCGTCGCGCTCGTAGCGCCCGTCCTCGCGCGCGCGAATGACCAGGCTGCGCAGCTTCTCCACGTCGCGTAGCAGGGTGGCCCCTCCCGAATCGGCGATGACCCGGCCCAGCAGCTCGCCGAGGAGTCGCACGTCGCGCCGCAGTGGCGCGGGGATTTCCTGGCGGGCCGCTTCTCGGCTAGTCGAGGATCGCGTACTCAAGCGAGTCGACGAGCGCGAGCAGCGACGCCTCGATGATGTTGGTCGAGCAGCCGACCGTGGTCCATCGCTTGGTGTCTCGTCCGGATTCGACGAGCACGCGCGTCGTCGCTGCGGTGCCCGCATCTCCGTTCAGGATGCGCACCTTGTAATCGTGCAGGCTTACGTCTTCGAGCAACGGGAATCGCGGGCTCAGTGCTTTGCGCAGCGCGGCGTCGAGCGCGTTCACCGGACCGTTGCCCGACGCCGCGGTGTGGTAAACCGTGCCGCCGACGTCGACCTTCACAGTGGCCTCGGCATGCACCGAGCCTCCGTTCTTGCGCACCTGGGTGGTGAAGTCCGCGACCGTCCACGGCGCCGTGTAGCCGGGTTGCAGCCGGCGGACGAGCATCATGAAGGAGGCATCGGCGGCCTCGTATGAGTAGCCCTGGTGCTCGAGCTCTTTGAGGTGCTGCACGAGCCACCGTGTCTGCGGGTCGTCGCGGTCGAGCTCGAGACCGAACTCGCGCGCCTTGGCCAGCACGTTGCCGCGGCCTGAGAGCTCCGAGACGAGCACTCGCGCCTCGTTGCCGACGATCGCGGGGTCGATGTGCTGGTACGCGTCTTTGTGACGCAGCACCGCCGCCACGTGCTGGCCGCCCTTGTGGGCGAAAGCGCCATATCCGACGAAGGGCTGCTGCAGCGGCAGCGCCAGGTTGGCGATCTCGGCCACCGTGCGCGAGAGCTCGCTGAACTCTGCGATCGAGGACGCCGGCAGCGATTCGAGGCCGTACTTGAGGGCGAGGTTCGCCACGACCGAGACGAGGTTGGCGTTGCCGCATCGCTCGCCGTAACCGTTGATCGTGCCCTGGACCATGTCGGCGCCCGCCGCCACGCCTGCGAGAGTGTTGGCCACCGCCAGCTCGCAGTCGTTGTGCGTGTGGATGCCGACCCGAGCATGACTCCCCGCTTCGGCCAGCGCCTTGCGCATGGCCTCCACGCCATCCCGGATTGCGTCAGGTGTGCTGCCTCCGTTCGTATCGCATAGCACGACCCACGACGCGCCCGCGCGCGCCGCAGACAGGCAAGCCTCGATCGCATATTCGGCGTCGCGCGCGTAGCCGTCGAAGAAGTGCTCGGCGTCGAAGATGACCTCATGGCCGAGCCCGACTCCATAGGCGACCGACTCTTCGATCATGGCGAGGTTTTCATTGTTCGTGGTCTGGAGCACGTTGGCCACCTGCCAGCCGTCGCTCTTGCCGACGAGCGTCCACACCTGCGAGCCGCTCTCGATGAGCGCGTTCAGGTTGGCGTCGTCCTCGCAGCGACCGTTCGCCCGCCGAGTCGCTCCGAATGCGGCCAGTCGCGCGTGGTACAGAGGCTGAGCGGCGAGCCGGGCGAAGAGCTCTTCGTCTTTCGGGTTCGACCCGGGGAAACCGCCTTCCACGTAGTCGAACCCGAGCCGGTCGAGAAGCCTCGCGATCCGCTCCTTGTCCGCCGCGGAGAAAGACACGGCCGGACCCTGCGCGCCGTCGCGCAGTGTCGTGTCATACACCACGATCTTTCTGGCGGACATAAAAAAACCTCCCGACCTTCTTGGCCGGGAGGTCCACCGAATCAGCGATTGCGCGCTAAGTCGGGGGGCCTCCCCGGCGAATCTCGATCCCAATCGCGCTCTGGTTGCGCACCGTGCAGGCAAGGCTAGGCCATCGGAAGCGTGCCGCGCATGGTTATCGGCGCCAATTCCGCCCGGTGGGGTTAGTGCCACGGCGACAGCAAAACCCGCCGCCACGTGCGTTCGGGCGTCCGCCGTGGGGCGGCCCGGTGGCCTTACGCTGCGGAGGCATGAATCCGGAAGCTGTCGGTCTCCTCGTCGAGTGCCGCGACGAACCCGGCCTGCTCCACCGCATCACTGAGGCGATCCTTCGTCACGGCGCCAACATCTCGTATGTGGCGGGGGGAGCCTCGCGCAGCGAGGCCGTGGCGGAGCTGCAGCTGGAGGTCGCCGGCGCGCCGGACCAGGAGCGCCTTGTCTCCGACCTGGAGAGCGTGCAGGGTGTGACGAAGGTGAGCCTCGTGCCGACCTTCCAGATGATCTACGGCAAGCGCGTCATCGTCATCGGCGGCGGCGCGCAGGTGGGCATGGTGGCGCAGGGCGCCATCTCCGAGGCGGACCGCCACAACATCCGCGGAGAGCGCATTTCGGTCGACACGATCCCACTCGTCGGGGAAGAGCAGCTCGCGGATGCGGTGCGCGCCGTGGCCCGGCTGCATCGGGCGCGCGCCCTGGTCCTCGCAGGTGCCCTGATGGGCGGCGACATCTCCAATGCCGTGAGGGAGATCCGCGCCGCGGGAATTCTTGTGTTGTGCACGAGCATGGCGGGGTCGGTGCCAGACGCGGCCGACGTCGTGGTGAGCGATCCGGTCGAGGCCGGAGTGATGGCGGTCATGCTGATCGCCGACACCGCCAGGTTCTCGATCGACCATGTGCGGGGCAAGCGGTTCTAAGTTCCGGATAGTCCGGACTAACCGGGCATCTGCGTCGGGCTAACTTCGGATAGTCCGGACTATCCGGGATCTAGCCCACTTCGTGTGTTTTGACGCTGATTGACATGGTCCCGGTCGCCGAGCCGACGTATACCCCGCGC
>VBGE01000256.1 GCA_005880345.1 Chloroflexota bacterium
ATGAGCACACCCGCTCGACCTGGTACCAGCCGCTCGAGTCACCGGAGGACATCGACCGCGCGGTCTGGTGGGTCCTGGCCCGACGCGGCGCCTTTTTGAACAGCGCCTCCGACGTCGACCTGCTGCCGCTCGTGCTGGATGCGGCCGAGCGTTTTCACAAAGCGCCCGGCGACGACGAGATGCAGGAGATGATCACGCGTCTTCACTCCGAGCCGCTGTTCGTCTGAGGCGATCAGCAGGTGGGCGACGCGACCACCGGCAGCGTCAGGCCCATCGAGCTGTAGCTGATCGAGGACGGATAGTTGTCGAGGCGCAGGTAGGGGGCGTCGTTCTGAGTGACCTGGATGCGCAGGGTATGGCCCACGGCGAACGACCAACCGCTGCCCTGAAGCGAATAGGAGATCGCCGCAACGCCCGGTGATCCGGTCCACCTGTACGCGGCGCGTGTTACGAGTGTCGCGCTGCCGTCCGCCGCCACGTCCCAAAGCCGCGAGTTGATCTCGGCGTCCGTGCCGGTGATGTTCACACCGAGCTGCAGTGCCGGCTCGCCGAGCATGGTGAATGCGGCGCACACCGGGAAGGTCCACGACGTGGACGAGCCGGCGTCGGGCGGTATGCCCGCCACCTGCACGCACGCGCCGTTGCCGCCGTTTCTGGCCGCCACGCCGATGGGGTCGGTGGCGGCGCCTGCCGCTACGTCGGTGGGCGCAGATGCCGTCAGGTGACCGGCCTCGGACGACTGCAAGACCACTCGAGCGGGCGACGCGCCCGCGATCGTGCCGCTGGCGAACACGGGTCCAGCGGCGCTGTCGCAGCGAACGACCTGCTGCTGGTAGATGGCGGCCGGGTCGGCACCTCCCGAGCGTGCGACATGCAGGTCCAGGAACGAGGTGGCGGCCTGATTGATGACGCTCCACTCGGAGAACTTGTTGTTGTTGGCCGGAGGATGGCCGAGGTCCGAGGCATACATGAACACGGGCCATCGCGGATCGACCGCGCGCAGCTTTTCGACCATCGACGCGGCCTGCGGTTCAGGGAACAGTGCGTCGGTCCAGCCCTGGACGTCGAAGACCGGCGTCTCCCTTCGGTGCGCGACGTCCGCGGCGATCATGGCGTCCTGGTAGTAGGCGGAGCGGTACCGCGCGATCTGGTCGAGGATCGCTGGCGCGTAGCCGGCCTGCGCCGGCGTCTCGCCCGCGCTGATCTCGGTGTACCAGGTCGTGATGTCCGCGGTCGGATCCTGGCCTGGCGCGGCATAACGCCCCGTCTGCAGACCTGATTGATAGAAGTAATCGACGTACGACTTCTTCTCGATGCCGATCGGATTCCGGCGATCGCCGTTGGCCGTGAACACGCCATCCGACGAGCGCCCATTTGGCTGCAGCGCGTCGACCAGGTCGCTCCATCCGTATTTCGGCACTGCGGCTGCAATGTGCATCGGCGTGCCCGCCGGCGATCGCCATCGAGCGAGCGTTCCGTCCGGGTTCATGACACGGTCGGCGAGAACGGCCAGCAGCCAGGCCTGGCCTGCGCCATACGACAACCCCGTGACCCCGACGCCAGGCCTGGCGACGCCGGCATCCACCAGTAGCCCCGCGAGGTACTGCGTGTCATGCACCTCCCATCGCATGTCGGCCAGGTGCGTGTAGCTCTGCGACGCATGAAAGCCGCGGGCTGTGAGCGTGACCACTGCGTAGCCGCGATGCGCAAACCAGAGGTTGTTGTAGTTGCAGGCGTCGGCGGAAGACGTGGTGCAGAAGTCTCCGGATTCCCAGTAAGTCTTCGAGCCACCCCACCCGTGCATCATCACGAGCAGCGGGTAACCGTCATTCGGTGTGCGGCCCGCGGGCAGAGTGAGGTCGGTGTCGAGGGCGACGCCGTCGAAGCTCGGGACCATTCCTCCGCAGAACCGATAGGAGAATCCATCGGTCACATCCGTGCGGTCCTGACACGAGGCGAGAAGCGGAAGCGAGGCCGCCTCGGCATGCATCGGAGCGATGGTGGCAAGGGCCAACGCGGCCGCAACCACGAGGGACCGCATCAAAGGCAAATCGCTCACGGCTCGCCAAGTACCCGTACTCTGATGTCGCCCATGGCAGAGCCCGGCCCGGCGGCCGAGAGCGCCGAGAACGCCTTCGCGGCGAATCTCTTCGAAGGTTTGCCGCGACGCTACGACCGCATGGCCGAGGTCCTCTCGCTGCGCCAGAACGGCAGGTGGCGGCGCGAGCTCGTGCGACACATCGTCCGTTTCAAGCCAACGCGAATCCTCGACGTGGCGACCGGGACCGCGGGCGTTGCCATCGCATTGGCGCGCGCGACGGAAGCAGACATCGTGGGTGTGGACATCAGCGAGCCGATGTTGGAGCGGGGCAAGCAGCGCGTCTACGACGCCGGGCTCGACCAGCGCATCCACCTCGAGAAGGCGCGGGCAGAAGAGCTGCCGTTTCCGGATGCGTCATTCGACGCAGTCTCTTTCACATATCTGCTGCGTTACGTCGCCGATCCGGCCGCGACGCTCGTGGAGCTGGCTCGCGTGCTGCGGCCACACGGCGGCATGGCCGGCCTTGATTTTTTCGTGCCGCCCAACCCGGTGTGGCGCGCCGGCTGGCGCCTGTACACGCGTGGGTTGATGCCCGCCGCCGGCCGCGTGTTGGCCGGCCCGACCTGGTGGAGAGTGGGCAGATTTCTCGGCCCGAACATCGAGGAGTTCTACAGGCGCTGGCCGATGCACCGCCTCTTCGAAGCCTGGCGAGAGGCCGGCATCGTCGACGTCGAGGACCGGGTCATGAGCCTCGGCGGCGGACTCGTGATGTGGGGTCGCAAGCACCATGCCTGAGGCCCCGGCCCCACTTGCACCCGCTTATTACGCGACGCAAACCAGGGGATGGCGGCGAGACGTGTGGGCGCTGCTGCACCCGCCGTACACGTTGTGGCACCTGTCCTACGTCCTGATCGGGGCAGGCCTCGCGCCGGTGCTCGACCTGAAGCGGTTGGTGGCCACCCTGCTCGCATTCTTCTTCGCCGTCGGCGTTTCAGCCCACGCGCTCGACGAGCTGCGTGGGCGGCCTTTGCAGACGACGATTCCCTCGCGTCTCCTATGGACGGCATCCGTCGCCGGCCTCGGCCTCGCCGTGGCCCTGGGTGTCGCCGGCGTGGTCGTCGTGGGTGTCGGCCTCGTGCCATTCATCGCGGCCGGCGTGCTGTTCGTCTTCGCCTACAACCTGGAGCTGCTCGGGGGCCGCCTGCACGGCGACTTCTGGTTCGCGCTTTCGTGGGGAGCGTTCCCCGTCCTGACCGCGTACTTCGCACAGACTGGAAGACTGTCGGCAGGTGCGGTGCTGGCCGCGGGGGCGGCCTACGGGCTTTCGTACGGGCAGCGCGCCCTGAGCACACCGGCGCGCCTCGTACGACGGCGGGCAAGCTCAGTCAGCGGGACGATTGCGTTCCCCGACGGATCACACGTCGATGTTGACGAGGGCACTCTCCTCCGTCCGCTGGAGCGGGGGCTGCGCTCATTCTCATGGGGCGTGCTGCTGTTGGGGCTCGGCCTGGTCGCGGCGAAGCTGATCCTCTAAACCGGAAAAACTCCGTGCTTGCGGTCGACCCGCGGCGACTCCCGCGTCGCATAGGCGCGAAAGCGCTTGATCAGGGTGTCGCGCAGCGCCTCCGGCTCCACGACATCGTCCACGATGAGGTTGGCGGCCAGCTTGTACAGGTCCACGTCCGCGCTGTATTCATCCTCCAGCTGCCGCCGCCGCCCCTCTCGCTGATCCTCGGGCAGCTCGGCGAGCTTGTTGAAGAAGACAGCGTTGACCGCCGGCTCTGGGCCCATGACCGCGATCTGCGCCGACGGCAGCGCGATGACCGAGTCCGAGTCATACGCGGGGCCGGCCATGGCGTAAAGCCCAGCCCCGTATGCCTTGCGCACGATGACCGAGATCTTCGGCACAGTTGCCTCCGAGACCGCGCTGATCATCTTCGCGCCGTGACGGATGATTCCCTTGCGCTCGACGTCCGTGCCGATCATGAAACCCGGCACGTCGGCCAGGAACAGCAGCGGAACCTCGAACGCGTCGCACAGCCAGACGAACCGCGCGGCCTTGTCGGCTGAATCGTTGAAGAGCACGCCGCCCTTCTGCATCGGTTGGTTGGCAACGATGCCGACCGGGTGGCCGTCCAGGCGCGCGAATCCGGTCAGGAGCTCCTTGGCGAAGAGCTTTTTGATCTCGAGCCAGCTGTCCTCGTCGATCACGGCGTCGATGACCTTGCGCATGTCGTAGCCGCGATTGGCTTCCGCGGGGATCAGCTCGCCGATGGGCTTCGGCCCGACGCGCGCCGGTCGCGGTTCGCATGCGGCCGGCTTCTCACCTGTGCGCTGCGGCATGTAGCCGAAGTACGCCTTGGCGAACTCGATCGCCTCGCTGTCGTCCGCCACGAGGGCGTCACCCAGGCCGCTCTCCGTCGCGTGCATGCGCGCGCCGCCGAGCTCCTCGAGGGACACGTGCTCGCCGACGACGACCTCGACCATGCGCGGTGAGCCCAGGTACATGGATGCGTTGCCCTCGACCATGACCACGACGTCGCAAAACGCCGGGATGTACGCGCCGCCCGCGGCCGAAGGGCCGAACAGCATGCAGATCTGCGGCACCACGCCGGAGAGCTGCACCTCGTTGAAGAAGATCCGGCCCGCATGGCGGCGGCCGGGAAACAT
>VBGE01000257.1 GCA_005880345.1 Chloroflexota bacterium
GGTTGCCGACCCACCTGTGCGACCACACCATCGCGCCTGCCTTGATGCCTCCGGTGAAGCGGTTGCCCATCACCAGGTCGTAGCCTTCGCGCAGCTTGGCGACGAGCGGAGCGATGGCCAGGAAGTCGTAGCTGTCGTCGGCGTCACCCATGATCACGAGCTCGCCGCGCGCCGCCTCGATGCCGCCGATCAAGGCGCTGCCGTAGCCCTTGCGCGGCACGTCGACGACGCGTACCCCCAGCTCCCTGGCCACCGCCAGCGAGCCGTCGGTGCTGCCGTTGTCGGCGACGATGATCTCCGCCGCCAGGCCGTCTTTCTCGATCGCCTGCTGCGCCTTGCGGATGCAGATGGCCAGCGTCTCGGCCTCGTTGAGGCACGGCATGACGATCGAGACTTCGACTTCGGTCGATGGATTGTGCTCGGCCTGGCGCCGAGAACGCTGCGCTACTGCCATGGTTTGGTGCAGCGTAACGCGGGGTCCGGCAGTTGATTGCCCGGAAAAGGAATGACCCCGACGGATCGCCTCTCGGGAGCCGGTACATGGCCTTGCGGCCCTGTTCCTGCCCCCTTGAACGTTTCCCTCGGGGCCGGGGTGAAATGTAAGGTGCCCCGGCCAACCGCGCAAGCCCGAAAGTCAGTTCGCCGCCAACCGCTAAGAAGTAGCCTCAGAAAAGGGCCTGGTAGGCGACGTTCTTGCCACCGTCGACGACGACGTCCTGGCCCGTGATGACGTCGCTCTCGAGCAGCGCGACGATCGCCTGCGCGACATCGTCGGGCGACGCGATCTTCTGCAGGGGTGTGGACTTCGCGAACGTCGCTTCCTGCGCCGCCGCCGCGTCCTGCCCGAAGTTGCGACTGAACCAACGCGTCGAAACCAGGCCCGGCGACACCGAGTTCACGCGCACGTCCGGCGCGAGCGCGAGCGCGAGTGCGCGCGTGAGCTGCACCACGCCTGCTTTCGAGACGCCATAGACGATCGAGGAGCCGGACGCGCGCTGCGCTGCGATCGACGCTACGTTGACGATCGCGCCCTGCGCCTTTTTCAGCTCGGGCGCCGCGGCGCGGCAGCAGAAGAATGTGCCTTTGAGGTTCACGCTGAGGATGTCGTCCCAGACCTCGTCGGTCAGCGCGTCGAGATCCGCGAACGGGATGAAGTGAGTCGTCCCCGCATTGTTGACGAGCAGGTCGAGCTGCCCATAGGCATCGACTGCGGCCGCGATCATGGCCTTGACCATCGCCTCGTCGGCGATGTTTGCGCGATGAGTCATCGCTTCGGTGCCCAGGCGCTGCACATCGGCGGCCGTGGACTCGGCGTCCTCGACAGAGCGCGAATAGTTGACGACCACCGCCCTAGCACCCGCCTTCGCCAGCCGGATACAGGTCGACCGGCCGATGCCCGTGCCACCACCGGTGACGATCGCGACCCGGCCCGCGAGGTCCATGCGAGACTAGAGCCTAATGCCGCTGACGCTGGCCGAGGCAACCAAGCTCATCAGCGGCGCGCGCGGCAAAGCAGGGCAGCTCGACATCCGCATCACCGTCGCGGTGGTCGACGAGGGCGGGCTGCTCATCGCGCTGGAACGGATGGACGGCGCGCCACCGCTCTCTCCGCAGATCGCTGAAGCCAAGGCCGTCGGCGCCGCGATGCTCCATCGCGACGGAGCGAGCCTGGCCGAGCTCGCGAAGGACCGCCCCGGTTTTTTTGCGGTCGCCGACCGGCTCGTGCGTATCCCCATCGTGCCCGGTCTCGGATCGGTGCTCATCCGGCGCGACGGGCGCGTGCTCGGCGCCGTCGGGGTCAGCGGCGGCCGTCCCGAGCAGGACCTCGAATGCGCGGAAGCCGGCGTCAGCTCAACCTGATACGGCGCAGGGGCTCGTAGACCGAGCCCGCCCGCCCGAGGTGGCTGCAGTACAAGATCAGCTCTCCGGCCCGCCATGCCGGCTGGTCTGGAGCGGCCGGGAGCGCCGGCAGGACCGCGCCGTCGCGAGCCCGCGCCCGGGCCAGCGTGAGGTGCGCGTGGAAGCGCCGGCCCTCGGCCTTCAGCCCGGCTGCGACGCTGGCGGCCTCAGCGATGACGGCCAGCGCTGCGATGTCTGCCGCTCCTTCGCTCAGACCGAGCCACACCACGCGCGCCAGACGGCCACGGGCGAACACGCCAACGTCACCCAGGCGCAGGTTGAACGCGCCCGGGCTCGCGGCCTCGATCGCATCGGCGGTCGCCTCCGCGGCGGCTTGTTCGACGTGGCCGAGGAAGCGGACGGTGAGGTGCAGGCTGTTGGCCGGCGTCCAGCGGAACTCCGGCGCTACCGCTGCGCACGTGGCGAGAAACACATCGAGCTGCTCCCGCTGCGCCTCCGGCAGCGGCAGCCCAAAAAACGCCCGGACCTTTACGCCCGCTTCGACCAGTGCGAAGGTGCCCAGGCGCCGGGCGCGCTCGGCCGCCAGCCGAACTGAGAGCTCACCGAGTCGATGCCGGCCGCCAGGTTCGGGGTTTCGGCCATCTTGATCTCGTCGGGCGTGACGGGCGGGTCTTTCATGACCGCCTCCAGGGCGATCGCGCCAGGCGTTAGCACCGCGGCAGGCAACTTCAACTTCGTCTTCTTCAGCCTGCGCGCCTGCAGGAACCAGTCGAAGATCGTCTCGTAGGTCACGACCTCAGGCCCGCCGAGCTCGATGATCTTGCCGAGGAGCTCAGGCTTGGCGACCGCCTCGACGATGCACCGCGCCGCGTCGTCGCGCAGGATCGGCTGGATCTGCGACTGGCCGCTGCCCGGGATGATCGCGAACGGGCCAAACAGCGTCTTCTCGAAGTCTTTGACGATGCCGCCGTCCTCGCCGATGATCAGCGAGAAGCGGAGGATCGTGCCGGTCACTCCTGTCTTGGCCAGCTCCTGCTCGCCCATCCAGCGCGACGTGAAGTACTTGAAGTGCGGGTCGAGCTTGGCCCCGATCGCGCTTACGAAAACCACGGAGCGCACCCCCGCCGCCTGTGCCGCCTGGCCGAGGATGCGGGGGCCGTCGACGTTCACGGCGAGATATGACTGCGGTCGGTTCCGCCGCACAGCGACCAGGCTGATGATGTGCTCGACGCCTTGAGCGGCCTGGGTCACTGCCTGCTGGTTCAGGGCGTCGCCGACCACCACCTGCGCTCCGCGCACCTTGAACGCCGCCGCCTTCAGCGGGTCCCGCACGAGAACGCGCATCTGGTGGCCCGCGTCCAGGATCTTGTGCCCGACGCCACGGCCCAGGAATCCGGTCGAGCCGAGCAGGAGTATCCGAGCCACGGCGGAAATCCTAAATGTTGGGATACTGAACCCTCTTGGCCGGGACCACTTTCTCGAGCGGGCTCGTTCTCGGAGTCTTCGCCTTCCTGCTGGGCCTGGGGGCGATTGCGGCGGCTCTACGCCGCCGCCGGGGCAAGATCCGGTACCCGGAAACGTATGCCGCGACGGGTGGCGTCGCCTACACCGTGGTCCAGATCGGGTGCGGCAGCGTGCTGCTCCTGGGGGGCGTCGGCCTGCTCGCGCTGGCCCTGATCTACCGACAGTAGGTGGTGTCCTCCCCATTCATGGGGAGGCGGCGGCGCAGCCGCCGGAGGGGCAGCGCCTGAGGGTCTTCTAGATCACATTCCGCTCGCTGACGAGCGTGCCCTGGGCGAACCTGGTGAAGGCGAATGGGCTGATGTCGATCTCGCTCTGTTTGTCGAGCAGGAGCTGGGTCAGAAGCAAGGCGGCGGCCGGCGCCTGCATGAAGCCGTGGCCGCTGAAACCCGCCGCGCACCAGAAACCCTCCAGCTCCGGCACCGGGCCAAGGATGGCCTGATGGTCGGGAGTCGACTCGTAGAGGCCCGCCCACGCTGTCTTGATTCCCGCTGAGGCGAGCGCGGGGGCGCGACGCGCCGCCTGCTCGAACATCTTCTCGAGGAACTCCCAGCTCACCTCGGTCCCAAACCCCGGCCCCTCCGAGCGATCGCTCATCCCGATCAGCACCCCGTCGCCCTCCGGGTGGAAGTACAGCGAGGTCTGGAAGTCGACGGTCATCGGTGTATCGCGCGGGACAGCCGGGAAGGTCGAGGTCACGGCGACATGCCGGCGGTATGGCAGCACCGGGATCTCGAGCCCCGCCATCCGGCCGACCGAGGACGACCACGCGCCGGCGCAGTTGAAGACGAGTCGGGTCGCCACCTCGCCCGCCGAGGTCCGGACGCCCTGCACGCGGCCGCCGGCCACGTCGATCCCGGTCAGCTCGACGCCTTCCTTCAGCCGCGCGCCGTGGCGCCGAGCGGCCGCTGCATAGCCTGCGGTGACATCGGCGGGGCTCGCGATGCCGTCGGTCGGGCAGAAGGTGCAGCCCAGCACGTCCTCGGTGTTCATGACAGGCACCAGGCGAGCAGCTTCGGCGGCGTCGACCCACCGCGCCTCGGTCAGCCCGACGCGGTGCCACATTTCCATGTTGCGACGGAAGTCCTCGACCTGCTGGGGCAGAGTGAGGACGAACAGGTAGCCGAGCCGCCGGAAGTCGGCAGGGTGGCCAGTCTCTTCCTCGAACGTCTCGAACATGCGAACCGACCGGCGTTGCAGACGCACATTGGCCTCCATCGAGAACTGCTGGCGCACGCCACCGGCGCACTTGCCGGTCGACTGCGAGCCGAGCGTTTCCCGCTCGAGGACAAGGACGTCGACATCACGCCGGGCCAGCTGGTAGGCGAGAGCGCAGCCCATGATGCCGCCGCCCGCGATGACTACGTCAGCGCTTTCCATCTGTAGGTGCACCCTGCACGCGACCGGCGTCGGCC
>VBGE01000258.1 GCA_005880345.1 Chloroflexota bacterium
CGGCCCAGCAGCTTGAAGCGCATCGAGGCGCTGTGGTGAGCAATGAGGTCGGCCTCGGCATCGTGCCCGCGAACGAGCTCGCGCGCACCTTTCGCGACACGCTCGGGCGCGTCAACACTTTGTTCGCGGACTGCGCCGAGCGCTCGGTGCTGATGGTCGCGGGGCGGGTGGTCGAGCTCAGCGCCCCGTGAAGTTGCGTTCGCTGCGCGCCGCGGTCTCCTTCCTCACGGTGCTGCCGGTGGCGAACGTCGATGGCGGCCCGGGTGAGCGCCTGGGTCGGGCCTATTTTCCGGCCGTGGGCGGGGTGGTCGGCCTGGTCGCCGCGCTCGTCTTCGCGGTGGTCGCGGCGCTTTCCACCCCGCTGCTGGCCGCAGCCGCCGCCGTCGCCGTCCTGTGTGTGCTGACGGGCGCGATCCACCTCGATGGCCTGGGCGATTCGGCGGACGGGCTGCTGGGCCGCACGGACGTCGCGCAGCGCCTGCAGACGATGCGAGACCCACGCCTCGGCTCGTACGGAGTGGTTGCGATCGCCGTCGTTCTCCTGCTCGACATGGCCGCCCTGGCCGCCATGTCGCCGGTGCGCGCGCTGGCTGCGCTCATCATCGCGGGCGCGCTGTCGCGCCTGGCCACGTTGTGGGTCGTCACGCTCGTCCCTTATGTGAGGTCGGCAGGGCTGGGTGTCGCAGCGCTCGACCCGGGCCATCGATTCGCTGACCTGGCCGTCGGGTCGTTGACTGCTTTGCTCCTGTGCCTTCTCGACTGGCGACGCGCGGTAATCGCCATCGCATGCGTCGCGCTGACGGCGCTTCTCGTCGTGACGCTTGCGCGACGGCGGATCGGTGGAGCAACGGGCGACGTGTACGGCGCGACCGCCGAGCTGTGCCAGATGGCGGCGCTGCTCGTCTTCGCGGTTCGCTAGGCAGGTAGCGGTGGCGGCGCGGGCGCCGCGTCGCCGGACGGCACATAGTGCCAGCCGATCGCGCCACCGTCGTGCAGCCTGACGTCCGTGTAGCCTCCCGGCGCGCTCGTCCAGCGGCCGCCCTCTTCGACGAAGAGCGCCCAGTAAGGCTGGTTCTGCGGGAAGCATTCCGCGACGTGTTGCGGTTCGAGGTCGACCTGGCACACGACCTTGCCGGCGGCCACGGTGTGCGCCAGGTACTGGATGCCCGACTGGTCCATCACAGCCTGACCGTCGATGTCAGAGCCGGTGAATCCGACGCAGCGCTCGAGCGACGAACCCGAGAGGTGCTGCACCACCACGTAAGCGTGATGTGCCGCATTGGTGGGGCCGGAGCATGTGTGCTTGGCGGCCGCGGAAGTCGGTGGCGACGCGCAGGCCGCCCCTGCCGACACCAAAACCAATCCCAACCAGACGCAGGCCAATTTGCTGCGCAATCCCGAGCCCTGAATAGACAGACGGTCGGATGGCTCAAAAGCTTGCGGTAAGGCGCAGGTATCCGTCCTTCCTTTCGATCGGCATCGTGAAACCGAAGCGGTCGGGCGTGAGGGCCAGCTCGAGGTCGGTCGGGGGAAAGCCCGGCCACTGGCCCGCCATGACCTTCAGATAGCGATCGGTTACACGGAGGGGCTCGAGCAGCGAATCGAGGTCTGGCTGTGCGCCCCGGATGATGGCCTCGATGTACTGCGCGCATGCGTGATCCTCGGGATGGTCGGCGGATGCGATCAGGGTCAGTGTGTCGGGCTCTCTTAACAGGCAGGCTTTCGCCGTCGAGCTCGCGACCACCAGACTCGATGCGAACATGTCGTCGCTTCTCACTTCGGCCGCCACCTGCGTCCCTGCGCTCGATCGCTGGATGAGGATGCAGCCCTTGACGTCAAGGTCCCGGATCGCCGTCGGCGAGTTGCTGATGGCGATGTCGGGGACCGGCAGCGCGTTCTCCTCTGCGCAGAGGACCGACCGCTCCGTGCGAGCAGCCAGCTCGCGAGCTTCGTCGATGGTTCTCACGAGACGGCACTCTCGCGCCCCGCCCGCGAGCGCGTAAGCGCTGACTGTGAACGCCCGAAGGACGTCGATCACGACCACGGTGCCGCGGGCGCCGCGGGCGCCGTCGATGCCGGTCGCGTGGACGATGTTCAATTGTCGTCCGTGTCGGGCTCAGATCCAGGTGACGCCCCGCGCGCGTTCGGCTTCGAGCAGATCGCAGACTGCGGGTCGATGCGCGTGGTCGGCCTGCGCCTGGAAGCCGGCCAGACCGTGCCTGAGCATCGCAACGCGATACCTCTGGCGTTGATCGTGACGGGCGGCCGCCTGTTGTTCGACGATGGTCGGGCCTCGGGCGAGGTCGGGGCCGGCGAGATGCTGCTCATCAACCCTGGAGAGCGGCACCGCTACCGCGCGGACGTGGCGACGTCGGCGTACCTGGTGTTCGCCGGGTTGCCTGGCGTGCGCAGCCGGACGTGGACGCTGCGCCGCAAGTCGTAGTTCGCCTGCTCACGGCGCGTTCCACAGCGCGACGACCCGACCGCGCTCCGCGCCGCGCAGGATGCTGAGGGTGGCCACGTCGAGCTGCAGGCGCGCGGCAACGATAAGCGGCGCGTTGATCCATGCGACCGCGACCGCGCGAAGGATGTGGCCGTGGGCGAAGGCGAGGACGCGCCCTTGCTCGTGGCCGGTCGCCAGGGCGATGAAATCGTTCGCCCTGGTGTAGATCTGCTCGGGCGTCTCACCGCGCGGGCAACCGTCGGCGTAGATCTCCCAGTGAGGATTCTCCTGGTGGATCTGCTGTGTGGTCAGTCCTTCGTAGCGGCCATAGTCGACCTCGCGCAGAAGGTCGGTGACCTCAGGGTGGGGAAACCCGGCCAGCTCAGCGGTCTTGAGTGCGCGCTGCATGGGACTCGAGTAGACCGCGTCGAACTGCATGCCGCTGAACCTGAGGCCCAGGTGCCGCGCATTGTCCTCACCTCGGGGGGTGAGGGGCAGGTCCGTGGTGCCGGTGTGCTTTCCGGAGAGGCTCCACTCGGTCTCGCCGTGGCGGGCGAGATACAGGTCGAGGCTCAGGCCGGCTTGCCCATCATCTCGGGACGGCCGGAGCGCAGAGAGCGGCTTGCGCTCTCGATCACGGCTCCAGCGCGAACGCGCTGACCCGGTCGCACGCACACAAGTCCGACCGCGGCCTGCGATCCCTGCGGCTTGAGCGCTTCGTTGACCGCGGCGAGGACCCGGTTGGCGGCGTGGGCTGTGCCCGCCACGTCGGTATCGGGCAGGATGGCCAGAAGTTGGGGCGGGGTGCGGCCGAGGACTCCTGGGGTGTCCACGTCCCTGACCGTGCCGGCCAGGGCCGCCGCCATCGACTTCAAGGCTTCGTCGGCGGGCAATGAACCATTGGCTTCGATGAGGAGCACACCCAGGTTGCGCTGGTAGCGGTGGGCGCGAGCGAGCTCATCTTCGAGCACGGGTCGCACGAATCGATCATTGAAGAGGCCTGTCGTGCGGTCGACGATGTGCAGCGGCTCGGCCTGAGGATCGTCGGTTCTGACTCCGCACGAAGGACAGAACACGGCGCCGTGAGGTAGAGGTGAGCCGCATGCCTGGCAGGTCTGGGCCTCGGGCCGGCGGCGGAGGAAGTCGCCAATCGGCATTCGGTAAAGCCTATCAGTCGTGTTCGACATCTCTTTTTCGACCTCTTAACAGCCAGGATTGCGCTCGATTCGCTCGAACCTTACGCTCGATCGAGGTGTGCCGGCGGGGGAGGGCAGGCACGATGGAGGAAGGGAGGGCCCACCATGAGGTGTGTCGAGTTTTGGGCGCGGTCCTCAGCCGACGGCGGCGGCTGGAGTGGAAAGCCAGCTCTCCGCCCATTCCGAGACCGCGGACAGCACCGGTTCGAGCGCACGACCACGCGAGGTCAATCGATAGCTGACCCGCACGGGCGGTCCGGGGTCGACGAGCCTCTCCACGATGCCCTCGGTCTCGAGCTCGCGAAGGCGCTCGGTCAGAACGCGATCGCTTATGCCAGGTATCCCAGCGAGCAGCTGGTTGAAGCGAGCAGGAGCGGGGATGAGGGCCTTCACGACCGCTCCGGTCCAGCGCTTCCCGATCAGCTCGATTGCGCGCTGAAATGGCGCGCTGTAGTCAAGGCCCCCTCCGACCATGGGGAGTGATTCTATGCGGTATCGGGAGTCTCGGAAAGGACCGGGCAGGTGTTTTCCACAAGAATCTTTTGTGGACCACCATCAGGCATCGTGATGGGATCTCGCGACCCAGCGAAGATGTTCAGGTGACGAGGTCAAGGAGGGTGCGGTGGAGCTGACCAACAGGGTCATCGTCGTGACCGGAGCGGCACGTGGGATCGGCCGCGCGCTGGCCAGGCGCTTCGCGTCGGCCTCACCGAAGGCCGTCATCGTCGCGGACATCGACGGCCGCGGCGCGGCCGCGACCGCTCATGAGATCGGTGGCGCCTCGGTGACATGCGACGTCTCGCGCGAAGCCGATGTGGCGCGTCTTATACAACACGTCGAGTCGGAGCACGGACGCATCGATCTCTTCTGTTCGAACGCCGGCATCGCAGTGGGTGGCGGTCCCGAGGCGCCGGACAGCGATTGGCAGAGGATATGGGAGGTCAACGTCATGGCGCACGTCTATGTCGCGCGCCACGTGCTGCCCGGCATGCTCGCGCGCAAAGAGGGTTACCTGGTCGGGACGGTGTCGGCCGCGGGCCTGCTCAACCATTTCTTCGCGGCTCCATACGGCGTCACCAAGGCCGCGGCCCTCTCCCTGTTCGAATGGCTGGCGATCGTGCACGGCGACGAGGGCATCCGCGTGTCGTGCCTGTGCCCGCAGGGCGTGAGGACCGACATGCTCGAGAAG
>VBGE01000259.1 GCA_005880345.1 Chloroflexota bacterium
CCGAACAGGGTGTCGGTCAGCTTTTCCTCGGTCGTCCTGACCTCGTGCTCGAGCTTCTCGTAGCGGGCGAGTCCGCGGATTAGCTCCGCGATGACGGGCACGTCGGGCAGGTCGCCGGGACGGATGCGCACTAGGGCCGATCCCTGAGACGGAAGACGAAACGCATCGCGCTGTGCGTGTCCGAGAAGCTGGCGATCTTGTTGTCCACGAGCCCGGCGGCCAGGCCCGCGCCCATGACGTCCATCTCGCCCAGCGACCCGCGACCGCCCTTGGGGCGGATCACCCAGATCGCGCCGTTGGGCTCGATCCAGCTCTTCAGCGTTTTCAGGCGTCGCAGGTCGCGGTGGGTGTTCGCGGCGAGAAAGACGATGTCGACAGCCTGGCGCGGTTTCCCTTGCACGATGTCTGCGGTCCGCTCGCGGAGAAGCCTCATGAAGGAACCATCATCGACACCAACGACGGCTACGCGCGTGCCCGCTTTCACGCCGAGCTTGTCAAGAAGGGGTTTTGTCGTTTCCGCCACGGACCGCTCCGAAGACGATCACACCCAGCAGCCATCCGCCGTAGGCTCCGGCCACCGCGAGCACCACTACCGGGATCGGGTTGCCCACCCGGCTGGAGAGGATGCCGCCCAGCCCCACAAGTGCCCCGAAAACCAGCGCCCCCGCGACTCCACCCGCCACCGCGCCGACCAGGACCGCAGCGTTGTTAGCGGGCTTCAGACCTCGATCACCTGCAGGTCTTTGACCGCGCCCGCCAGCTTCCCGGAGTACACGTGGTTGAAGAAGAATCGCGTGTCGGGATGGCGCTTGCGCAGCCGTGTCGCCGCCTCCCAGCTCGTGTGGCTGAACACGTCCCCTGGGCCGGTGGCCTCGACGATGGCGACGTCGGCGTCCTCGACCAGCTTGTCGAGCGGTGCGGTCGGCTCGGTGTCGCCCGAATAGGCGACGACCTTGCCGTCGAGGTGGATGCGGTACCCATTGCCGCCCATCGTGCCGTGGTCGAGCTTGACGGTCTCGTACCGCACGCCCGCCGCCGTGCCCGCGGGCTTCGCGGTCACGTAGCGCACCTTGAACTGCGGGCGCATCACACGCTTCCAGTCGGGGCCCCAGCTCACCTCCCACAGCCTCTCCAGGTGCTCTTCGACGCCGCGCGGTCCCACGAACGTCAGCGGGCGGCGGTCGACGAACACCCGGTGGAGCACGAAGGGCGGTAGTCCAAGCGTGTGGTCGCCGTGGAAGTGGGTGAGGAAGACGACCGAGATGTCACCTGGGTCCACCCCGAGGCGATGCATATGGGGCAGAAGAGGAGCGCCGCCGTCCAGCAGGACGCGCCCGTCCAGGACGACCGCCCCGTTGTAGCGGTCCAGCGAGAAAGCCGCACCGCTCCCGAGGAAGGCGAGCTTTACGCGACCGTTACCGCCTGGTTCAGGTACACGTCCTGGATTGCGTGTAGTAATTCGATGCCCTCCTTCATTGGGCGCTGGAACGACTTACGGCCGCTGATCAGACCCATCCCACCCGCGCGCTTGTTGATGACGGCGGTGCGGACAGCCTCTTTCAGGTCTGATGCGCCTTTGCTCTCACCCCCCGAGTTGATCAGTCCGGCCCGCCCCATGTAGTTGTTGATCACCTGATAACGGCACAGGTCGATGGGGTGGTCGGTCGAGAGCTTGTCGTAAACCTCCGGCCTGGTCACGCCGAACTGGAGCACCTCGAAGCCGCGGTTCGTGGTCGGCAGCTTCTGCTTGATGATGTCGGCCTCGATCGACACGCCGAGATGGTTGGCCTGGCCGGTGAGGTCGGCCGCCGCCTCGTAGTTCACTCCGTCCTTCTTGAAGGCCGGGTTGCGGACGTAGCACCAAAGCACGGTGGCCATGCCCAGCTCATGCGCCGAGTGGAAGGCGGAGGCGATCTCCTGCAGCTGGCGGTCCGACTCCGCCGAGCCGAAGTAGATCGTCGCTCCCACGGCCACAGCGCCCATCTCCCACGCCTCCTTGACCGTGCCGAACAGGATCTGGTCGTAGTGGTTGGGATAGGTCAGCAGCTCGTTGTGGTTGATCTTGCAGATGAAGGGAATCCGGTGGGCGTAACGCCGCGCCACCGAGCCCAGGACGCCGAAAGTCGAAGCCACGGCATTGCAGCCGCCCTCGATCGCCAGCTCGACGATCTTGGCGCCGTCGAAATAGATCGGGTTCAGCGCAAACGAGGCTCCGGCAGTGTGCTCGATGCCCTGGTCGACCGGCAGGATCGACAGGTAGCCGGTCCCGGCCAGGCGGCCGTGGTCCAGCATCGACTCCATGCTCCTGAGCACCCGAGTCGGCCGGTCGCTGTCCTTCCAGATGCGGTCGATGAAGTCGCCTCCGGGCAGGTGGAGCTGCTCTTTGGGGATGGTCTGGCACTTATGCTCCAGGAGGTCGCGGGCGTCCTCCCCCAGCGCTTCTTCTATTTTTTCCAGGGAGCCTCTGGTAACAGTTGCCATCATCGCCTCTTACACATTTGATTAGCCCGTCCCGCAGGTTCGCGGATGTCCATCCGTCACTCTATAGTGCGCCGATATGACGCAACGAGCGAGCGATCTGCTGGCGGAGGTGGCTGACCGGCTGTCAGCAGTCGCCGACGAGAGCGGGCTGGTCGCGGCCGAGGCGGTCACGGCCATCGAGCCCGACCTCATCAAGGGCTACCGGAACGGCGACACCGAAGAGCTCGCACGCATGTCCACCGCCTTCCTGGCGGCCCTGTTCCAGTCCCTCCGGCCCGACTCGCGGCTGCCGTGGCCGGAGTACTACACGCAGGCTCGCGAGTACGCCCGGCGCTATGCCGAAAAGGGCGTGCCGCTCGAGTCGCTCATGGAAGGGCTGGCGGTCTTTCGCCGGACCGTGATCGCCCGGGTCACCGAGCAGGTCGGCGAAAGCCCTTACGGAGATGAGGTGCTGCTGCTCGCGCAGAGCCGGCTTGGAGACGTGGTCGAGCACCTGAACTCGAGCTTCATCCGAGGCTACCTCGACTACACCGAGAGCAAGCACCGCGCCCGGCAGACCGAGCTGCACGGGCTGTACCACATCGCCAGCGCGCTGGGCCGCTCGCTCGACGTCAGCGAGATCGCCGAGGTCGGCTTGCGCGAGACGCTCAAGGTTCTCGGCCTGCAGGCAGGCGCGGTCTGGATCCGCGAAGGTGCGCGCCTGAAGCTGGCCAAGACGATCGGCATGCAGCAGGGCGAGGAGGAGGAGTTCACCGAATCCGGCCGGTCGGGCCTGATGCGCGTCGTCGAGGTCTCATCTGGCGCCGCCGAGTCGCGCGTCGACCGCATCGCCGGCGAGTGGAGCGCCATCCGCGCCGAGCTGCGCACCAAGGGCGTTTTGCTGGGCGCGATGACCGTCGCCACCCGGCTGCCTCGGACTTTCGAACCCTCCGACCTCCAGTTCGTGGCCGCGGTCGCCGATCAGATCGCGGTGGCGCTCGACCGCGCGCGGCAGCACACAAAAGAGGCGCGCACCGATTACCTGACCGGGCTGGCCAACCGCCCCGAGTTCGAGCGCGCGATCGACCGCGCCGTCGCCGCCTCTGAGCGCCACAAGCGCAGGCTGACCGACACATGCGGCCGCCTGGGCGGTGACGAGTTCGGTGTGGCGATGCCCGACGCGGACGAGAGGGACGCGCGCGAGGTCGGCCTCCGCGTGCGCGAAGCGCTCGACCACCTGAATCGCAACGCCAAGCTGCCTGTCCCGGTCGAGTTCAGCATCGGCATCACGGCATGGCGGCCGGGGATGGACTGGCAGGCGATGTACCAGATGGCGGACAAGCACCTGTACGTGGACAAGCGCCGCCGGCACTCGGCCAAGAAGAGGCTTGGCGAAACTCCAGTCCGAACGCCAACCCACTGAGGGCCCCTCCGGCCTTTCAGGCCACCTCCCCATGAATGGGGAGGACAAGCTCCTCGACGAGTCTTTCTTCGCGCGCGAGACGACGGTCGTGGCGCGCGACCTGCTCGACAAGGTCCTGGTCCGGGAGATCGACGGGCAGAAGTTGTGGGGGCGTCTGGTCGAGGTCGAGGCCTACCTGGGACCGCAAGACATCGCGGCGCACTCGAAAGGCGGACGGCGCACGCCACGCACGGAAGTCATGTTCGGAGAGCCCGGCCGCGCGTATGTGTACTTCACGTACGGCATGCACTGGTGCTTGAACTTCGTGACGCGCGAGGCCGGCATGCCCCAGGCGGTTCTGGTGCGGGCTCTGGAGCCGGGACCCGGCGTCGGCCGGTGTGGCGGTCCCGGCCTGGTTACGCGCGCGCTGGGCATCGACCGCGCTCTCAATGGAGTCCCGCTGGTGCCGCCGGACCTCTACGTGGTCGACGACGGAGCACCGAAGCGCCGCGTCTTCGTCACGCCTCGCATCGGCGTGCAGGGCACGGGCCGATGGGAGAAGCGGCTGCTCCGCTACGTGGTCGACTCTCCGGCGTTATCTAGGCCAATCCGGAGACAGAGGCTCCGCGCGCGGTAGCTTCTCCCAGTCGGCCCGGACAGGAATGAACACGTCCACGACGGTCGCGCCGAGCGGCCCCGCCTTGGCATCGTGGGGGACGTTGCCTGGGACGACGTACGTGTCGCCTGGCTGCAGACTGCGCTCTTCGCCCGCGATGCGCAGTGTCAGCTCGCCGCTGACGATGAGACCGAGCTGCTCGTTCTCGTGGTGGTGCTCCTCGGCGACGCCGTTCGGCTCGATGTCGATGACGGCCAGGGTGGCGCGCGCGCCGTTGACCAGCCTCGCCTTCATTCCCGCCCGGATCAGGTACGGCCGGAGGTCCGCGATCGAAGCGAAAGTCTGAGTTTTCATTCCACGACCCTGTCGATGATCGTCGCGGTGCCGAGCCCTCCGCCGCAGCACATCGTCTCCAGGCCGTAGCGAAGATCGCGGCGCTCGAGCTCGTAAAGCAGCCGGTTCATCAGGATCGCGCCAGACGCGCCCAGCGGGTGGCCCACCGCGATCGCCCCGCCGTTGACGTTCGTCTTCGCGAGGTCAGCGCCGGTCTCCTTCTGCCACGCGAGCACCACCGAGGCGAACGCCTCGTTGACCTCGAACAGGTCGATGCTCGACAGCTCCAGGCCGGCGCGCTTCAAAACGGCCGCCGTGCCGGGGATGGGTCCTTCGAGCATGAGCATGGGGTCGGTGCCGACCACCGCCTGCGCCCGGATCCGGGCGCGCGGCTTGAGGCCAAGCTCCTTCGCCTTTTCGAGCGACATCAGCAAGACTGCGGCGGCGCCATCGGAGATCTGGCTCGCGTTGCCCGCTGTGATGGTGTGCTCGGGGTTGAACGCGGGCTGTAGAGCCGCC
>VBGE01000260.1 GCA_005880345.1 Chloroflexota bacterium
AGAAGACCGCCGAGGCCACGCTCATCTTGGAGCTCAAGTTGACGTGGAGCGGAAACGCGAGGGCCAGCGCTCCCGCCACCGCAAGGGCCGCCACGAGCCACCAGTCGACCCGGCTGTGGAGCAGCCTGCCCAGGGTGGCCGCGAGGACGCTCGCGGCCACAAGACCCACACCCAGCCGGTACAGCTCCGAGTGCTGCCGCTGACCGAATAGCGGAAGAGCAGCCCGGTCGGAACCGTGATCGCGGTGTCCACTGCCGTCTCTGGTTGGCCCGTCGAGCTGTAGACGCGCGAGACGGTGGTGGTGGCGAGGGGCACGCCGAGGTCGAGCGGGCTGGGCGTCCAGACGCTGTCGTAGAGCAGGACGACGTGGCCGGCCGGCGTCACGACGGGCACCAGCGGGTCCCACTCGCAGTAGCTGAACCAGGCGCCGGCGGGCGCCGGCGAAAAGACCACGATGCCCGCCGCCATCAAGGCGGCCAGAACCACCTTTCTCATCTGCTCCCATTCCCTCCGAAAACGAACCGCTGTGGAAGCAGAACGCTAGTGGCGCCCAGGTCGGAGGGCTGTCAGAAATTTGTAAGTTGTAATGACGCCTTAAGCGGCGATGTCTTTCCTGGCGAAGCGATAGGAAGCCAGCGCCAGCGCGACGGCGCCGGCGGCCACGACCACGAGCAAATCTCCGAGCTGCCAGCCATGGAGGAGCGGCGTCCCGTAGTAGAAGAAGGGGGACACCTTCTCGACGGCGTCAGGCAGCTTCAGGCTCGGCCCGATGAAGCTGATGAAAAACCAGATGACCAGCAGGAAGCTCAGGAGGCCGGTGTCGAGCGCGGCACGCAGCCACCCCGCGAAGAGGTAGCCCAGCGCGGCCACGAGCAGGCCGAGGGGGATCATGGAGAGCGCGGCTGCGGCGAGGTTGCCGTAGTCGAGCGCCACGCCATAGACGGCCGACGCCGCCGTGGCGGCGATGAGCGTCACCACCGAGATGAAGATCGTGGCCGTGGCCAGGGCGGAGAACCGGACCAGCAGGACGCGCAGGCGCGGCTGCGGGGTCGACAGGACGATCTCGAGCAGCCCCTCCTCCTCGTCCGCCGACCAGCGGTTGGCCTGCGTGACGGCGAAGGCCATCAGAAGGATGGGCAGGAAAAGGAACAGCGCCCCGAGGATCGCCTCGTTGGTCGCGGTGTCGGCGCCGCCGAGCTTGATGACCTGGGCGATGACGTTCGAGCCCTGAAGGAGGGAGCGCAGCTGGGTCTCGGTCTGCTTGACGATGATGACCAGCCACGCGGCCAGGAGCGCGATGACAAGCGTCCACCACAACGTTGACGTCGCGATCATGCCGAGGCTCCGCGCGTACAGGGAGCGCAACGACCAGTCGGACGTGGGCAGCGCCTGCGTCGCTGAAGCATTCCGCGCAGGCAGCTCCACGGCGACCCCGCCCACGTCGCGTCGCGCGAACAGCCACATGGCGGCTCCGGAGAAGACCAGGGTCATGGCCACCAGGAACGCCATCGCGCCGAGGTCGGCGCCGTAACCCGGCACGAGCGGCTTGCTCTGGTTGTAGTAATAGATGGGCGACAGCCGGCTCAACCAGGCCGTGTTGGGCACGACTCGGTGGACCATGTCGACGACGATGGCCGCCGTCAGGATCGCTGCGGTCAGGCCCGAGGCGGTGCGGCGCTCCTGGGTGAACTGCGAGACGAGAAGCGCGATCGACCCGAACAGGGCGCCGATCAGCGCGAGGTTGAGGCCGAAGGCGAGGGTCCCTCCGAGCGTGATCTCGCCGTTCAGCTTCGCTCCGCCCGCAAAAGTGAGAAGGCCGACGACGACACCGAAGATCACGAGCGCCGTCCACAACGCGGCGAGCTTCTCCAGCGCGACGCGCACGCGCCCGCGCGGAGCCGAGAGCAGGACGTCCAGCGAACCTCGCTCCTCTTCCCCGCGCAGCATGCCGGTGCCGGCGAGCAGCGGCCAGATGACGACCACCAGGATCGTGATCCCGTACTTCCAGGTGGCGTAACCGCCCGCGGTGTCGATCTTGATCGGCTCGGCGACCCACGCATAGCTCGCGCCGAGGGCGACGATTGCTGCCTTGGCGGCGGGCGTCGCAAACACAGTCGGCACGGCGACGAGCACAGTCGCCATCAACGCGCCGAGTCCCAGGCCCCAGCCGAGGATCGGCACGCGGTAGTCGCGCAGCGACTTGAGGTAGATGCTCCTAAACACCGACGGCTTCCTTCGCCGCCTGGCCGTCGCGCTCGTAGTAGCGCAGGAAGATGTCCTCGAGGCTGGGCTCATAGCTCGTCAACGACACGACTGGATATCGCGCAGCGGCCTTGATCACGGCGTCGGCCGAACCCTGGATGGCCAGGCGCACGGCCATCCCATCGTTCAAGGCCTCGACCTCGGCCACCCCATCGAGCCTCGCGAACGCGTCCGCCGCCACCGGTTGCGCAAACGCGATCGTGATCTCGTAGCGCTTGATGTCGTTCAACTCGTGTATGCCGCCGATGCGGACGATGTTGCCGTCGCGGATGATCGCAACACGTGTGCACGTCTTCTCGACCTCGCTCAGCACGTGCGAAGAAAGGAAAACCGTGCGGCCTTCCTCGCGGGCCTCGCGCACCATGCCGTCGAACTCTTGCTGGTTCAGTGGGTCGAGTCCGCTGGTGGGCTCGTCCAGGATGAGCACGCGCGGCCGGTGCATGAAGGCCTGGATGAGCACGACCTTGCGCTTGTTGCCGGTCGAGTACTGGCGAAACTTGCGGCTGGTGTCCAGGTCGAGCCGTTCGATCAGCTTCTTCAGGTAAACGCGGTCGACGCCGCCCCGCAGGTTGGCGAAGTACTCGAGGATCTGCCCGCCCGTCAGGTTGCGATCGAGGGCGGGCTCGCCGGGCACGTAACCGATGAGGCGCTTGATCTCCAGAGCCCGCCCCCAGCAGTCGAGGCCTGCGATGCGGGCCGTCCCGCTGTCGGCACGGATCAGCGCCATGAGCGTGCGGATGGTGGTGGTCTTGCCGGCCCCGTTGGGCCCGAGAAAACCGAACACCTCACCTTCCGCCACGGAGAACGACACGTCTTTGATCCCACGCTTGCCGCCATAGCTCTTGGTCAGCTTGTCGACCTCGATGATGTCTGGCACCGCCGCCTCCTTACCCGAACCACTCACGCATGACTGCCTCGTCGCCGAGGTTGCTCGTCCCGAGCGGAGCACCGAGGATCCGGTCGAATGCCTCGCCGTACGTGGCCATCGTCCGCACCACTTCCTCGTAGCTGATGAGCCGCTTCCGCCGCGCCACGTACATCTCCGTCGCCACTTCCTGAAAGCCCAGGAGCAGCATCACTAGGACCCGCGCCGCCTGCGCCGGCGCCGACACCGCGAAAGTGCCCTCGGCCACGCCCTGCTCGACGATGCGCGACAGCAAAGGACCCATCCGCTCGACGCTCATGCGGCGGAGCTTCTCCCTCACGATCGCGTTGTCGTCGGAGAGCCAAACCTCGAGCACCGACAAGACCAGCGCCTTGCGGTCCGTTTTGAACTGGCCGATCCCGCTGAAGATCTTTCGCAGCTTCGCGGCAGCAACCAGTGTCGGGTCGTCCACGACAGGCGCCACCGAGCCAAGACCGGCGTCCACCATGCGGTCGAGCACCGCCTCGAGGAGCGCCTGCTTGGAATCGAAGTAGTGGTAGAAAGCCCCCCTCGACGCGCCGAGGTCGTCGAGGACGTCCTGGACGCTCATCTGCTCGTAGCCCCTGGTCTGCATCAGACGTTCGGCGGCGTCGACGAACGCCTCGCGCCTGACCATGTGAACTTCGGCATTGACGGTCCGGGCCATGGGCGCAGACTATATCAGACCGACTGACGGTTTATTAATCGACCGGACCTCACGCGGCCCAGCGCTCTCCCCAGCGCCGACGGGTCCCAATCACCCGCTCCGGCGCGATGAACTCCAGCCGCTCGCCCGCCATCACCACCTGCCACCCGCCTTCGTGGACCAGCCGGTGGTGATGCCAGCAAAGAGGAACCATCTTGCGCAGGTTGGTCTGCCCGCCCTCCGCCCAGAACTCGAGGTGGTGGGCATAGGTCCAGCCGATCGGCCGGTCGCAGCCCGGCCAGGCGCAGGTGCTGTGCCGCGCCTTCAGGCCTCGCCACTGCGCCGGCTGCACCGTCCGCTTGGCCCGGCCCACGTCGATGACCATGGAGTCCGCCTTGAGCACCCGATGCAGGGTCCCGTCGCAGGCCAGCCGCTGCACCGTCTTGCTCGAGATCGGCGTCCCTTCCTGGGGCTGGGAGGCGGCCGCGCCCAGCTCGCCCTTCAGGCCTTCGATCGTGGTGTGGACGCTGAGGTGCGGCCGCACGCCATGGGGCCAGGGCATCGATGGCCAGCTTGACCGCCAGCCCCGCGCTCACCTCCAGCCAGCCGTCGATCCGATACATGTCGCCGCACTCGCTGATGAAGAGCTGGCGCCGCTCATGCGCCTCTTCGACTTTGAGGTTGAAGCCGGCCGGATCGATGGCGTGCCAGGTGCTGGCCGCCTCGCAGGAAAGCTCCTTGATCGACAGGCGCCGTGCCTTCTCCACCCACTCCTCTTCATCGATGGAGCCGCCCGCCTCCCCGACTCGCTCCTGGAGGTGGCAGACCACCGAGGTGGCCTGGAAGCCGACCTCACCCGTGCTCAGCATCCCGGCCAGCCGGGGCAGCTTCTCCAGCTGCTTGCCGACGCAGAGCCGGTCGGCGGCTGAAGCCTTGGACATCTGGCATTCCGAGGCGACCCAGGAGCAGGCGCTCTTGCCGACCAGGAGATGGGCGCCACGCACCGAGGCCCGATGAGCAGCTTTGCTGCGCACGCACTCGAGCAGGTTGAGGACCCCGGTCAGGCGGCTGAGGTCGACCGAGTCGAGATCAACGTCGCCGGCGAAGCGCGCCGCAATCGCCTCCAGATCCTCGAGCTCGGCCATGCGAGAATCATATCGAACATACGCTCGTAGATCAAGTTATCTTTAACCAAAACGTGTTAAGAACAATCACAAGTCCACCCACTTCCCTGCCCGCCCCGGGCGCCGCAGCGCACGCCAGACGCGTGAGACCAGCAACCCCAATTTCTCCCTCTTCCCAGCCTTTCCGTCCCGTCGACCGCCCTAGTGCACCCCGCGGAGAGACCCACCGTCCACCCCGACCGTCTGCCCGGTGATGTACCCGGCCTGCCGGGAGCAGAGGAACGCGCAAAGCGCCCCCACCTCGGACGCCTCCCCCAACCGCCCCATCGGCGCCCGCTCAGCCATCTCCTCGAGGTCGCCGAGCCGCCGCAGCGCATCCGTCCGGATCGCATCGGGCGCCAGGCAGTTGACGGTGATCCGGTCGCCGGCCAGCTCACCAGAGAGCGTCTTCGCCATCCCGGTCACCGCCGCGCGCAAAGAGTTGGACAGGATGAGGTTCGGTATCGGCTGCCGGACCGAGATCGACGTGATCAATACGACCCGACCCTGATCAGACCGCCGAAGGTGCGGCAGCGACGCCTTCACCAGCCGCACCGCGCTCATCACCGTGAGGTCGAACCCCGCCTCCCACGCGTCAAGCGAGGTGCTCTCCAAAGTACCGGTGGGCGGTCCTCCCGCGTTCACGACCAACACGTCGAGCCCGCCCAGAACCTCAACCGCGGCGCCAACCAACGAATCGGGCTCGCCCGCATGAGAAACGTCAGCCGCAGACCAGCCCGCCGCACCCATCGCCTGACCAGCCGCCTCGATCGCAGCAGGGTCCCGCGACGAGATGTACACGCGCGCGCCTTCACCCAGCAGCGCCTCCGCGCACGCACGGCCGATCCCCTTGCTCGCCGCCGTCACCAGAGCCCGCCGACCCTTCAACCCGAAGTCCATGAGGAAAGGAACCTCAGCCCGTGATGTTGACGTACCAGTCGGTGACGTAGCGAAAGCGGTCGAACGGCTCGATCGCCTTGTCCATATGGACGCCGTGCACTCGCTGCGACACCGCGTACTCGTACCGCCCCGCATACAGAAAGATCGCCGGCGCCGCGTCGGCCATCAGCATCTGAAAGTCGATGTACGCGGCCAGCCTCGACGGTGGATCCACTGCCGCACGCCCATCCTCCAGGTCCTTGTCGATCAACCCCCATCCTCGCGAGTAGGCGAAGTTCAACGACCCCGCATCGCTTCCCGAATGCCACAGCGAGTACTGGTCCGGGTCCGACCCGACGTCGATGGAGATGAGCGCCATCTGGTACTTGTGCGTCAGCAGGGAATCCGACAGCAGCTTTGACGCGGGCTGCGCCTTGACGTCGACCTGCACGCCGACCTGCAGCAGCTGCGTGGCGATGGAGTTCGCGATCTGCTGGTTGGGATACGAGTCGGCGACGACCAGCGACACGTGGAACGTCACGCCCTTCTTCACGCGCAGCCTGGTGTTTGGGTCGAGCGCCCACCCTGCCGTGTCCAGCGCTTTGGCGGACGCGACAAGGTCGAACGGGTGCAGGTTCGCGGCCGCGGCCGAGTACGCCCAGTCAGCGGTGGGAATCGGCGTGGGGTCGGCGTCCGCGCGGCCCGCGAGCACGTCGGTGACGATGCGCTGGCGGTCGACCGCCTGCGCCAGCGCCGTCCGCACCTTCGCGTCAGCGAAGAATGGTTTGCCATCGCCATCCGCGTTGAAGGTCACGAACGAGTTCGTGAACATCCGGACCTCCTGCACGGTCAGGTCGGTGCGACCCTGCAGCGTGTCCACCTCCTGCGGCTGGATGCCGCCCACCAGGTCGGCCGCGCCCGACAGGACCGCCCGGATCGCGAGCTGCGGGTCCGACGCGGGGTAAGTGCGCATCACCAGGTGGTCCAGGTACGGCTGCGGCACGGCGAACGGGTTGCGGTCCAGCGTGATCGCCAGGTTGCTGATCGAGCCGACCTTGAACGGGCCTGTCCCCACCGCCCGCACTCCGCTGTACGGGCTCTCCGCGATCTGCGCCGGCGCGAGACCCGTGAAGATGTGCTTCGCGATGATGCCGACCCGCAGCGACAGCGGGAACGAAGCGTCTGGGGCGCGCAGCGCGAACACGACCTGGCCCGGACCGCCGGACTTGACGCCGATCTGCCGCCAGATGTCGCCCCCCGGCTGCTGATACTCCAGGTCCTGCAATATCGGGCGAGACGCTCCAGTCCTGCGCCAGCACGCCGGTGACGTTCTGCTGCGCGTCGATCCCGGTGAGCCCCTGGTAGATCAGGCTGTTGACGTCGCGCGTGCTCTCGTTGGTCTCGAACAGCGGGTTCAGCACGCCTGCCTGGCCGACCACCGCCTCGATCGCGGTGCCGCCGCGCGCCGGCTTGGGCACGGTCGCGACCGGCTGGCAGGCCACAGCGACCAGGACAGCCGCCACAGCGGCGAGCGCAAACCTATGCGTTCTCTGAGGACCTACCCGTTGAAATGCGTCGTCACCCAGACGTTGGCGATGGAGCAGACGAGAAAGGCAACCACCAGGACCCACGTCGTCCAGTAGATCTGGCGTTCGAGGCCGCGCCGCGTGCGGTAGCCGCCCCCGACGTCGCCCCCACCGCCGATGGTGCCGCCAAGCCCCGAGGCCTTCGGTGTCTGAATGAGGACTCCGGCAATCAGGACAAGCGCGAGCACCGCCTCGGCGACGACCAGCGCGTTCTGGAGCTTAGCCATGGAACCCGGAGATTCTACCGGGCCGGACCCTCAGGCCCAGACCGATCCGAACCGGGCGTTGATCGCGTCCCAGTTCAAGGTGTTGAACCAGGCGGTCACGTAGTCGGCGCGCCGGTTCTGGTACTTGAGGTAGTAGGCGTGCTCCCACACGTCGACGCCGAGGAGCGGCGTCAGCTCGTCCATGAACGGGCTGTCCTGGTTGGGGTAGCCCTTGACCGACAGCTTGCCCTGGCGGTCGGCGACGAGCCAGGCCCAGCCGCTGCCGAACTGCCCGACCGCGGTCTTCTGCAGCTGTTCCTTGAACTGGTCATAGCCGCCGAACGTGCTCTTGATCGCATCGGCGATGCGTCCGCTGGGATTGCCCCCGCCGCCCGGCCCCATGATCGTCCAGAAGATGGAGTGGTTGGCGTGGCCGCCCGCGTTGTTGCGGATCACGGTGCGGATGTCTTCGGGGACCTGGTTGATGCCCCACAGCAGGTCCTCGACCGTCTTGCGTGCGAGCTCGGGGTGCTTCTCGAGCGCCGCGTTGGCGTTGGTCACATAGGCCGCGTGGTGCTTGTCGTGATGGATCTCCATCGTCTTCGCGTCGATGTGCGGCTCGAGCGCATCGAAGGCGTAAGGAAGCGGTGGTACCTCGAAAGCCATGTCTGGGACCCCCCTTTCAGAACTTGTGAGTCTCTTAGCTGAAACCAGTCTAAGAGCTGGAAGATTTCGAACCGGAGGCTTGCGCTTTGACTGCTGCGGCGCGTCTCTCCACGTCGGCCGGGTCGCCCAGGTACCGCCACGACGTCGGATGGAAGTCGGGATCGAGCTCGTAAACGCGCGGCACACCCGTCGGGATGTTGAGCTCCACGACCTCCTGGTCGCCCAGGCCGTCCAGGTGCTTGACCAGCGCGCGAAGGCTGTTGCCATGCGCGGAGACGAGGACGCATGGATGCAGCAGCAGGTCGGGCACGATCGCGTCGTACCAGTAGGGGAGCATCCGCTCCACGACGTCCTTCAGACATTCCGCGCCGGGCAGCACCTCGGGCGGAAGCGACGCATAGCGCGGATCGTGCGACGGATGCCGTTCGTCCGACGGGTCGAGGTCCGGGGGCCTCACGTCATAGCTGCGGCGCCAGACTTTCACCTTGTCCTCGCCGTACTTCTCCGCGGTCTGCTGCTTGTTCAGGCCCTGCAGCGCCCCGTAGTGCCGTTCGTTCAATCGCCAGGACCGCGACACCGGAACCCACGACATCGACATCTCGGCCAGCGCGAGCTGCGTCGTCTGGATCGCGCGCAGCAGCAAAGACTCGTGCACCACGGCGGGTCGCAGGCCCGCGTCGCGCATCAGCCGGCCGGCCTCGACCGCCTCCTTGACACCCCTGTCGCTCAGCGGCACGTCCGTCCACCCCGTGAAGAGGTTCTCGAGATTCCACGTGCTCTCTCCGTGCCGCAACAGGATCAGCGTCCCGGGCTTCCTAGCGATGCCCATAGACCTCAGCCGTCACCCTGACGATCTGGGCGAACTCCTCCGCGTCGAGGCTCGCCCCGCCGACCAGGACACCGTCGCACAGCGGCAGCTCGACGTACTGCTGCACGTTCGCCGCCTTGACGCTGCCGCCATACAGGATCCGCACCTTGCGCGCGGCCCCAGCGCCGATCATCTCGCCGACGATGCGCCGGATCAAACGCATCGTCTTGTACGCGTGCTCCGGGTCGGCGTTGCGGCCGCTGCCGATGGCCCACACAGGTTCGTAGGCGATGACGAGACGGGCAGAGTCGTCCGCCGAGCATTCGGCGAGGCCCGCCCTCACCTGCCCCGTCACGATCTCGTCAGACCTACCCTCGTCGTAGTGGTCGAGCAGCTCGCCCACGCACATGATCGCCCCGAGCTCGCGCGACAGCACCGCGGCCGTCTTCTTGGCGACCATCTCGTCGGTTTCGCCCACGTAAAGCCGCCGTTCGGAGTGGCCGATGATCACCCACTGGCACCACCCTTTGAGCATCGCCGGGGAAACCTCGCCGGTGAACGCTCCCGAGTTCTCCCAGAATGCGTCCTGGGCGCCGAGCTTGACGCCGGTCTCGACGAGCAGGTCCGACACCGCGAGCAGCCACGGGAACGGCGGAAAGATCGCGACCTCGACCCGGTCGGCGTGACCGCGCGCCACCGACATGACGCCGCGGACCAGGTCCAGCGCGTCGTCGATGTTGGTCGGGTTCATCTTCCAGTTCGCCGCGACGAGCGGCATGCCTGGCGGGCGAGAAGACATCAGGCTTCTTTCAGAATCGCGATGCCGGGGAGTTCCTTGCCCTCCAGGTATTCGAGGGTGGCGCCGCCACCGGTCGAGACCCACGAGAACCGCCCGGCCAGGCCGAGCGACTCGATCGCGGCCACGGTGTCGCCACCGCCGACGAGCGTGAAGCCGCCGGAGCCGGCGATGGCTTCGCCCACCGCGCGTGTGCCGTCGCTGAAATCTCTGATCTCGGCGACGCCCAACGGGCCGTTCCAGATCACCGTCCCGGCGCCGCGCAGCCGCTGCGAGAAAAGGCGGATCGTCTTCGGCCCGATGTCCAGCGCCATCCAGCCCGGCTCGATCTTGTCCGCCTCCATCACGCGCAGCGCCTCGCCGGCCTCCATCTTCCGCGCGCACACCAGGTCGACCGGCAGGATGAGCTTCTCTCCTCCGGCCTTCGCGACCTCAGATGCCTCCTCGAGCGCGGTCTCCTCGACCAGCCCGCCACCGGTCGGCCATCCCTTCGCCTTGAAGAACGTGTTCGCCATGGCGCCGCCGATGAGCAGCGAGTCCACCCTGGCGAGCAGGGTCTTCAAGACGCCGACCTTGGTCGACACCTTCGCCCCGCCGACGACCGCCACCATCGGCCGGCGCGGGTTGTCGAGCGCGCGGTGGAGCGCGTCGAGCTCGGCCTCCATCAGCTCGCCCGCGTAAGCCGGCAGGTAGGAGGCCACACCCACGACCGAAGCATGCGCGCGATGCGAGGCGGCGAAGGCATCGTTGACGAACAGGTCGCCCAAAGAAGCCAACTGCCGCGCGAATGCAGCGTCGTTGGCCTCGTCCTCTTTGTGATAGCGGACGTTCTCCAGCAGCAGCACCTGGCCCGACTGCAGTGCGTCTACCGCGCTCATCGCCTGTTCACCCACGCAGTCCTCGGCGAACCTGACCTCGCGCCCGATACGCCGGCCGAGGTCGCCCGCCACGGGTTTCAGCGACAGCTCGGCCTCACGGTCTTTCGGCCGGCCCAGGTGCGACATCACCACGACCCTGGCTCCGCGCTGCGCGAGATGCTGCAGCGTGGGCGCGGCCGCGCGAACCCGTGAGTCGTCCGCGATGGCGCCGCCGGCCATCGGCACGTTGAGGTCTTCCCGGACGAGCACTCGCTTGCCGGCCACGTCGACCGAGGCGATCGATGCCTTCAGAGCCGCTCCGCCATGTAGCTGATGAGGTCGACCATCCGGCAGCTGAAGCCCCACTCGTTGTCGTACCAGCTCACGACCTTGGCCCAGTCGCCGCCCAGCATGGCGGTCGACGGCGCGTCGACGATCGAGGAGTGCTGGTCGTTCTTGAAGTCGGACGAGACCAGCTCTTCATGGCTGACCGCCAGGATGCCGCGCAGCTCTCCGCTCGCCGCCTCCTCGAAGGCCGCGTTGATGTCCTCGGCAGTCGTCGTCTTGCCCAACGCCACCGTCAGGTCGACCACCGACACGTCGAGGATCGGCACGCGGAAGGAGAGACCGGCGAACTTGCCCGACAGCTCGGGCAGGACCTCCGCCACGGCCCGGTTGGCCCCGGTCGAGGTCGGGATGATGTTGTCGGCGGCCGCCCTCGCGCGCCGCAGGTCCTTGTGCGGCAGGTCCTGCAGCTTCTGGTCGGCCGTGTAGGCGTGGATCGTCGTCATCATGCCGCGCTCGATGCCAAACGAATCGTGCAGCACCTTGGCCAGGGGCACGAAGCAGTTGGTCGTGCAGCTCGCGTTGGAGATGACGTTGTGCTTCTTCGTGTCATAGCCCTTGTGGTTGACGCCCATCACCACCGTGTAGTCCTGGTTGGTCGCCGGCGCCGAGATGATCACCTTCCTGGCGCCGCCCTTGTCGATGTGGACCCGCGCCTTGTGGGCGTCCGTGAAAAGACCCGTCGACTCGACGACGAGGTCGACGCCCAGGTCTTTCCACGGCAGCTCGCCCGGGTCCTTCTGGGTCAGGAACTTGACGTTGTGGCCGTCGACGTGAATGGTGTCGCCATCAGCCTTCACGGCCGGCCCGAACGTGCCGAGCGCCGTGTCGTACTTGAGGAGGTGTGCGAATGTCTTGGCGTCGCCGATGTCGTTGACGGCGACGATCTCGAAACCAGGCTTCAGGTCCCATGCCGCGCGATAGATGTTGCGGCCGATGCGGCCGAAGCCG
>VBGE01000261.1 GCA_005880345.1 Chloroflexota bacterium
GAGGCAGGCGCTCACCTCCGTGTGGGGTACCGACTTTGGGGTCCACAGTCCCGCCTGGATCTCCCGCTTCACCGACATGGCCCGACAGGCCGCGGCCTACCGCGCCGGGCGTGTCCTGCTCGCAGGCGACGCCGCCCATGTCCACTACCCGGTGGGCGGACAAGGCCTCAACCTCGGCGTGCAGGATGCGGTGAACCTGGGGTGGAAACTGGCTTCGGTCGTCAAGGGAACCTCGCCAGACAGCCTCCTGGATACCTACCATGCCGAACGCCACCCGGTCGCCGCCCGCGTGCTGCGCGACACGATCGCGCAGGTCGCACTGCTGCGCGCCAACGACTACGTCAAGACGCTGGGCGAAATCCTCACCGAGCTCCTCACCATGGAAGAGCCCCGCAGGCGATTCGCGGCGATGATGTCCGGCCTGGGCATCCATTACGACCTCGGGGAGGGGCACCCGCTGCTCGGTCGGCGCATGCCCGACCTCGACCTCCAGACCGCGGACGGTCCCACGCGCGTGTTCACCCTGCTGCACAGCGCCCGGCCCGTGCTCCTCAACCTCGGCGAACCGGGCTTCGACATCACCGCATGGGCAGATCGGGTTCAGCTGATCGACGCCAGATATGCCGGAAAGTGGGAGCTTCCGGAACTCGGCGCGGTCACCGCGCCCGGCGCCGTGTTGATCCGGCCGGACGGCTATGTGGCCTGGGTGGGAGACCTCACGGACCCGGACCTGCCTTTCGCCCTTGCGACCTGGTTCGGGACCGGCACTCCGAAGTCGAAAACCCCATAAAAAAGGCTCGGGCCGGGCGATTTCTCGACACCGGCACCGAGCTTGGCTGCGGGGGGTGAGGTTCTAACTGAAAATGAGGTCGTCGATTCCTTTCTGAAGGTCCACGCGCGGCAATCGCGCGGTGAAAAGTTTGGCACGAAAACCCCGAACGAGTCGGTCGATCTCTGCATATTTTCAACGATAAAATGCCTGCCCCACTCTTGGATTCCCAAGCCTTCAGGGCAACGAGGTACCAAACCGCGACTGCTTTTTGATATGGATGCGTTAGTCGCAGCACAACGTCTTGCAGAGATTGATCAGTTCGAAGGATGTAGCAGCTCGTCTGGGCGTCAGCCAGGCGACTGTCTTGCGCGCCGTGGCGAAGGGCTTGCTGGTGCCCGTCCTCACGACCCCGGGCGGCCACCGCCGCTTCAGCGAGCACGACGTCGACGCCTTCGCCGCCCGCAACCATGACACCGACCCGGCCCGGCTCCTGACCACCGGTGAGGCGGCTCGCCTGCTCGGCGTCAGCCAGCCGACCCTGAACCGTGCGGTGCGCGGGGGCAGGCTTCGGGCCGCGCTGACCACACCGGGCGGCCACCGGCGCTTCGACAACGACGAGCTCGTCGATGCGCTGCGCCTCGACCACGAAGGCCGGTCGTGATGGCAGGT
Source organism: Chloroflexota bacterium (assembly GCA_005880345.1). Taxonomy (GTDB): domain Bacteria; phylum Chloroflexota; class Dormibacteria; order Dormibacterales; family Dormibacteraceae; genus 40CM-4-65-16. Next base: position 1,442 of record VBGE01000261.1, read on the forward strand.
GAAGATCCGGCGCATCTGAACGGGCCGCGGCCCGAGCGCGGCCGCGGCTTCGCCGGTCTCGCCTGGAGCATCCTCCTCAACAGCGTCCTGGTCGCGGCCTTCGTCATCGGCGTCATCCCCATCGTCGCCATCGCACACGGCTTTTTCGACCTGGTGCAGCAGTCCAAGGGACGCAGCGGCGCGGACTGGATCGGGTACGGCTTCGCGTTCACCGGCCTGTTCCTTGGCGCGATCTTCTTCGCCTACGCGGTCAAGTACTACCTGAGCACGGCCATGGTGCTGCTGACCACCCTGGTCGGCGCGCCGTCGCGCAACGGCAACGGCCATTCCGGGAAGACCGCGAACGGTCTGAACCGGATGAAGGAAAACGGCAACGGCAACGGCTTTCACCTCGACCTCGGCTACCACCCGTTCGTCTCCATTCACGTGGCGGCCTACAACGAGAAGCGTGTGATCGAACGGCTGCTGCAGGCGCTCTCGCAGCTCGAATATCCGGAGTACGAGGTGGTGCTCGTCGACGACTCCACCGATGATTCGGTCCAGATCCTCGAGCGGTGGCGCACGGTGCCGCGCTTCAAGATCCTCCACCGCACCAGCCGCGCCGGTTACAAGGGCGGAGCGCTCCAGGAGGCGCTGAAGGTGATGGATCCGCGGACCGAGTACGTGGTCGTGTTCGATGCCGACTCGGTTCCGTTCCCCGACTCCATCGAACGGCTGCTGCCGCTCTTTTATCGCGTCAGCGATGGGACCTCCAGCAAGCGATTCGAAGCGGCTTTCGGACGCGCCGATCCGCCGTCCCAACCCGGCGAGATCAGACGCCGGGTAGAGGTGGCTGCGGTGCAGAGCTACCAGTGGCACGTGCTCAACAAATCAGAGAGCTGGCTGACCGAGGCCGTCCGCGCCGAGTACGCGGGCAGCTACATGATCGAGCGGCCTTTCCAGGACGCGATCGGCTCGCTGAAGATGATCGCGGGCACGGCGTACATGATCCGGGCCGATGTGCTGCGCCAGGTCGGCTGGGGCACGAGCATCACCGAAGACTGGGAGCTGACGCTCAAGCTCTACGCGCGCGGCTACAAGGTCATCTACACGCCATGGGCGGAGACGCCGGCCGAATGCGTCAGCACCTTCGCACGCCTCGCCCGGCAGCGCATGCGATGGGCCGAGGGGCACACGCACAACGTCCGCAAGCACTTCTTCGCGGTCATGCGCTCGCCCTTCGTCACGCCGATCGAGAAGCTCGAGTTCCTCTACGACTCGACCTATTACCTGCAGGCGGCCCTGTTCGTGGTCGGCTCGGTGGCCTGGCTCGCCTCGGAAGCCGTGTTCCGCACCCACGTGCCCGGCTGGACCGCGCTGCTCGGCTGGTCGCTGCTGTTCTCCAACATCTTCGCACTGCCGCTCATGAACCTCGGCGGTCTCATCCTCGAGGAGGCGCCGGTGCGCGACGTGCAGGGAGTGTTCGGCGCAATCGTCCTGTCTTTCGCGCTCGTCCCGTTCCAGGGATGGGCCGCGCTGAAGGGGCTGATCAGCAAGGACGAGGGCCCATGGTTCCGCACGCCGAAGACCGGGCGCGTGACCGACGAGGTGCGGCACCTCCGCCGCATGCACATGCTGCGACGATGGCTCGGGCGACGCCCGCCCCCGGCGCGGTCGACGGCGCCCCTCGCCAGCACGGTGGTCCGCCGCCCGTCCGTGCACAGACGGTGGCTCGGCTGGCTGGTCGCCGGCATGCTGGCCCTGGTCTTCGCGGGCCTGGCCGCCGCTTCCGTCCGCGCGCCGGTGGTCAGCGCCGCCGGCAACCCTCTGTACTTGCACGGCAGCGGTGTGGCGCCGGGATGCACGGCGACTTCGGTCGACCAGGCGATCGGCACCCGGACGACCGCATGCGAGATTCAGTCCGCGCCCGGCGGCGTCGTCACGACCTGGGCGTTCAGCAACCTGCCGGCCCAGACCGTGACGGCGGGTGTGTGGACCTTCTCGATGGACTGGACGGGCGGGAACGGCAACACCAACGACACGGTGACCGTCGCCGCCGGGGTGTCCGCCACGTCGAGCTGCGCGGTGTTCGTGCCGCTCATCCCCAACGCCGGGTCCACGTGGACGGCGAGCTACGGGTCGGGCGTAGGTAACACGACGAGCCCGCTGACTGCCAGCACGAGCGCGAGCCAGCTGCCGGTGGTCATCGTGGCGGGCGGCTCGCTGTGCATCCAGGTGACGCTCACCCATGTCACCGGCGGCAAGCCGTCGATGGTCTACGACGGACTCGCAGGCGCAGGCGATACGCAGATCGTCCCGCCCAGCATCATCGTGCCCGAGTCGCTCGCCGGCTTCCTGGGCTTTGCTGCCGTGGTCCCGCTGTTCGCCGCACGTTTGCTGAGGCGACGCCGATGACGTCGGTGCGCCGCGACCACAACCTCACGCTCATCGCGCTGACGTGCGCGCTGCTGATGGTGCTGCCGCTCGTCACCACGTTCAACGACCTACTCACCACATGGGCCATGCAGCTGGGCGCGAACAATCCGCTGCAGGCGATCGTGCCGGGGGAGGCGCGGATGGTGGTGAGCCTGCTCGGCCTCGCCGGCATCCACGCCGCCGCCTCGGGCAGCCACCTCGTCGTGTGGGACGGCGCGGGCTCGATGCACGTGCTGTTCATCTCGTGGAACTGCATCGGCTGGCAGAGTCTCATCCTGTTCGGCGTCAGCCTGGTCTCGGGCCTGCGCGGCGGGCACTCGCTCGAGGCGCGCGTCCAGGTGGTGTGCATCGGAGTCGCAGGCACCATGCTGCTGAACCTTCTTCGCGTCTCCGTCGT
>VBGE01000262.1 GCA_005880345.1 Chloroflexota bacterium
GTCCGGTACTTCAGCTGGTTGTCCTCGGAAGTGTGGGAGTTGATGCGAAAGATCTTGGCGTCGATGAGGGTCGGCCCGTCTCCGCGTCTCGCGCGCGCCACTGCGTCGCGGCAAGCCGCGTAGCAAGCGGGCACGTCCGTGCCGTCAACCGTGACGCCGGCGATGCCGTAGCCGGCCGCTCTGTCGGCGACGTTGGGGTTCGCCATCTGCAGCCGGATCGGAACCGAGATCGCGTAGCTGTTGTTCTCGCAGACGAACACGACGGGCAGCCGGTGCACCGCCGCGAAGTTCACGCCTTCGTGGAACTCGCCCTGGCTCGTCCCGCCGTCGCCCACCGTGCACAGCGTCACGCTGCCCTCGCCCTTGAGCTTGGCGGCATAGGCGATGCCTGCCGCCTTCGGCACCCAGCTCGCCACCACCTGCGACACCGAAGCGATCTTCAGCTTGCGGTAGCTGTAGCAGCCCCCCGGGATGTTGCGTCCGGCGGACAGGGGATCGCCGGCCTTGGCGAAGACCGCAAGCATCCACTCCTTCATGGTCAGGCCACGCACGATGGCGTTGGCGAGACCGCGGTAGTGAGGGACGAGCCAGTCATCGGGGCCGAGCGCCGCGGTCGAGGCCACCTGGATCCCTTCGTGGCCGCGGCTCGAGCCGACAAACGGCGCCCTCCCCTGCTTGACCAGGATGTGCATGCGATCGTCGAGCGCCTTGGCCATGCACATCCAGCGGTGCAGGTTCAGGTACTCCTCACGTGTGGCGGTGGAATCCCGGGTGGCGGTTGCCATCACGCGCTCAGCGCCTTCGCGATGTCGACGACTTCATCTGCGGTCAGGCCCATCTGGTTGAGGTGATCGTAGTACCGCTTGTGGAAGTCTGAGAAATCGTTGCGCTCGGCCCTTTCCTCCCTGACCCGCTTGACCTCGGCGAGCACCCTGGCCACGAGCTCCGGCTCGGGGCGGATGCCGGCGTGACGCAGCGCGTGCTCGATGACGAGCGCGCCGGAGTGCTTGCCGTAGACGTAGGCGATCTCGGCGCCAAGGTCGGAGGGCGGGATGAACTGATAGATGGCCGGATGGATCAGCATGCCGGCGGTGTGGATCCCCGACTCATGGCTGAACACGTTGAGGCCGATGCCCGGCTCGGTCGGCTGGACCGGGATGCCGCTCATCTTCTCCAGGGCGCGCGCCAGCGTGCGCAGCTTCTCGTAGTGGAAGCCCGGGATCTCGATGCCGAACAGGTACCTCAGCTGCAGCAGCACCTGGTGCATCGGCGCGTTGCCGGTGCGCTCGCCGATGCCGTTGACGCTGGTCGTGAAGACCTCGGCGCCTGAACCCAGCGCCATCACGGTGTTCCACGCCCCCAATCCGAGGTCGTTGTGGAAGTGGACGACGAGGGGCGCATCCGGCGCTGCCGCCTTGATCGCGGGTATGTACTCGCGCACGGCAAAAGGCGAGTAGCAACCGACGGTGTCAGGCGTGGACGGCCGCGTCCCCCCCGCCTTCATGCCCTCGCGGTGGATCTCGCCGATGTAATCGACGTCGGCGCGGCTGCCGTCCTCGCCGCCAAACTCGATCGAGGTCGCGCCCTGCTCGCGCGCGTAGCGGATCGCCTCGCACATCATCCGGATGTTGGCCTCGCGGTAGTAGGACACCGGCAGCTCGAGCCATTCCGACTCGGGCAGCCCATCGCGGTGGAGCAGCGTCTTGCCGAGCTTGTACTTGACGTGCAGGTCCGAGGCGGACGTGAAGATGAAGTACGTCACCTCGTCGCGCTGGAACCCGAGCGAGTCGATGACACGCATCGTCGCGTCGATGTCGCCCTGGGTCGATCGCATCATGCAGACGACCTCCAGGTCGGGCCGGAGCTCGCCGCGCTTGCGGCCGCCGAGGACGAGGCGCAGCGTCTCCCGCTCGCCTTCCGAAACCGATGGAAAGCCGACGTCCATGACGTGCACGCCGATGTCGGACAGCATCCGCGCGAGCTCGTACTTGTTCTTCGGCGTGATCGCGACGCCTGGCATCTGCTCGCCGTCGCGCAGCGTGTCGTCGTAGATCCGGATCTTCTCCGGCGGGGGGAACTTGAGGTCATGCGCGAAATGCGTCGGGTCGCGAGCCAGCTCGTCGAGTGGCTCCTGCAGCTCTACCGGATGAAAGTCATCTTCACCTCCCCGCTCGCCGGGGAGGTCGCGGCGAAGCCGCGGGTGGGGCCTATCGGCTGGCATTTGCTTTTTGGCGCCGCTCCTCGAGCTGCTTGCGCACCCAGGGCACGAGCCCTCCCATGCGCAACAGCTCGTTCATGAACGGCGGAAACGCATCGCTGCGATATTCGTCGCCCTTCGTGAAGTTGCGGATGATGCCCTGCTCGAGGTCGATCTCGAGCTCGTCGCCGTCCTCGATCGCTTCCGACGCCTGCGGCGACTGCAGGATCGGGTAGCCCATGTTGATCGCGTTGCGGAAGAAGATGCGCGCGAACGAGTCGGCGATCACGAGGGAGATGCCCGCGCCGCGGATCGCCACCGGCGCGATCTCGCGCGACGAGCCGCAGCCGAAGTTGGAGCCGCCGACCAGGATGTCGCCTTGTCCCACCTCGGACGCCCACTTGTCGCGGCCCGGCACGCCTTCCATCGCGTGCTTACCGAGCTCTTTCTCGTCGAGCGAGTAGATCGCGTACTTCGCCGGGATGATCTGGTCCGTGTCGATGTTGTCGCCGAACTTCCAGGCGCGGCCGCGCAGGACCTTCGGGAGCGTCACCTGTTTTCCCCTCCCCACTTGCCGGGGAGGATCCGGGTGGGGCCGTCGATCATCGCAGTGCAGCCGGCATCTTCTCGAGCACCTCGCTGGGGTGCGTGATCACGCCGGCGACAGCACTCGCCGCTGCCACTGCGGGGTTGGATAGATACACCTGTGCTTTCGGATGGCCCATGCGGCCGGGGAAGTTGCGGTTCGTGGTGCTCAAGCAGACCTCGCCTTCGCCCAGCACTCCCATGTGGCCTCCCAGGCACGCGCCGCACGTCGCCGTCGTCCAGGCTGCGCCGGCGGCGAGGAACGTCCGGATCAGCCCTTCCCTCTCCGCCTGGATCGCCACCTGGTGGGACGACGGGGTGATGATCAGCCGCAGGCCCGGCGCGACCTTGTGGTTTTCCAGCACGGCCGCCGCCCGCCGCAGGTCCGTGATGCGCGAGTTGGTGCACGACCCGATGAAGACCTGGTCGAGGCGGGTACCCGCGACCTCTGAGAGCGGCGCGTAATTGTCCGGCGACATGGGTTTGGCGACTCCCAGCTCGACCTTCTCCGCGTCGAACTCGAAGACCTTCTCGTACTCCGCGTCATGATCCGATGAGACCGGCGTGTAGGGCCGCTTGGCGCGCTCGTCGAGGTATGCCTTGGTGACCTCATCGAACTCCATGATCCCGTTCTTCGCGCCGGCCTCGATCGCCATGTTGGTCATCGTCAGCCTGGCTTCCATGTCGATGTGGCGCAGCGCCTCGCCGGTGTGCTCCATGGCTTTGGATCGCGCGCCGTCGACGCCGATCTGGCCGATGACGTAGAGGATCAGGTCCTTCGCCTCGACCCATTCCTTCAGGCGATTGCGGTAGACGAACTTCAAGGTTTCCGGAACTCGGAACCAGAGCTCGCCGAGCGCGAGCACGCATGCGAGGTCGGTCGAGCCGATGCCAGTGGCGAAATTGTTCAGCGCGCCATAGGTGCACGAGTGCGAATCCGCGCCGACGACGAGCTCGCCCGGCAGGACCAGGCCGTGCTCGGGCAGGACCGTGTGGCAGATGCCGCCCTGCCCCACCTCGAAGTACCACTTGATGCCCATCTGTTGCGAGAACTCGCGCGTAAGCCGGCCCAGCGTGGCGCTGGCGGCGTCCTTCGCGGGCTGGAAGTGGTCCTGCGTGACCGCCACCCGCTCGGGGTCCCAGATCTTCTCGGCTCCCATCTGCTCGCGCATGATCCTGCCGGCGGGCGGAATCGTCAGGTCGTGGCCCATCGCGAAATCGACCTTCGCGAGAACCAGGTCGCCTGGGCGAACGCTCTCGCGCCCAGCCCCGCGGGCCAGGATCTTCTCGGTCATCGTCATGCCCATCAGCGTCTCAATCCTTGAGCCTTCTCGCCACCGCATCGCCGACTTCGCCGGTCGAGAGACCGCCGCCGAGATCGCGCGTGCACTCGCCCGCGCGGATGGCCGATTCGACCGCACCCTCGATCGCGCTAGCCATGTCTGTATGACCCAGGTGTTTCACCATCATAGAGGCGCTCAGAATCGCCCCGATCGGGTTCACCAGCCCGCGACCCGCAATGTCCGGCGCGGTGCCGTGGACAGGCTCGAACAGTCCTTTCCTGGTTTCCGGGTTGACGTTGCCTGAAGGGGCGATGCCCATCCCGCCGATCAGCTCCGCCGTCAGGTCGGAGAGGATGTCGCCGAACAGGTTGCCGGTGACGATCACGTCGAACTGCGTCGGGTCGCGCACCAGCTGCATCGCCGCCGCATCCACATAGAGATGACGCGTCTTGATTTTCGGATGCCTGGCCGCGACCGCCTTCCACTGCTGCTGCCACAGGGCGCCGGCGTGCGTCATGGCGTTCGACTTGTCGACCATCACGACCTCGCGCTGGGCGATGCCGAAGGCGTACTCGATGATCCGCGTCACGCCCAGGTATGTGCTGAGGTCCTCCTGGACCGCGACCTCCTGGTCCGTCCCCTTCTTGAAGCGGCCGCCCATGCCCACGTAGAGACCCTCTGTGTTCTCGCGCACGATGAGGAGGTCGATGCCGCGCCGTTCTTCGCGCCGCAGCGGGGAAAGGCGGTCATCGTACAGCCTCGCCGGGCGGAGGTTGACGTACAGGTCGAGCTCGAACCGCAGGCGCAGGAGCACCCCTGCGAGGTATGCGGCATCGTTGACCCGCGGGTCCCCAACCGCACCGAACAGGATCGAGTCGGCCTTCTGACTCCTGGAAGTCGAAGTCGGCGCCGGCGGCGCGCAGGACCTTGATCGCCTCGGGCACGACCTCCTGGCCGGCCCCGTCACACGGCAAGACGGCTATGTGCTCAGGCAGGGGTTGCTTCCTTTTCGCGCAGCTTGTAACGCTGGATCTTGCCGGTCACGGTCTTGGGCAGCTCCGGCACGAACTCGATGATGTGCGGGTATTGAAACCGCTGCAGGCGCGTCTTCACGTGCTCCTGCAGCTCGACGACCAGCGCGTCACCGGTGGCGGCGTCCGGCCGCGGAATCACGAACGCTTTGATCTTCGTGAACCCTTCGATCGCGATCCCTACCACCGCGCTCTCAGCGACGGCGGGATGCTCGAGCAGCGCCGACTCGATCTCGATGGGTGACACCCACAGGCCGCTCACCTTGATCATGTCGTCCGAGCGCCCCTCGTACCAGTAGTAGCCCTCTTTGTCGACGCGGTAGCGGTCGCCGGTGAAGAACCACTCGCCGAGGATCGACCGCTTCGACTTCTCGTGCTGCGCCCAGTAGAGCGCCAGCGCGCTGTCGCCTTTCACGTACAGGTCACCCGCCTCGCCGTCGGCGACCGGGTTGCCCCCGTCGTCGAGGATCTTCAACTCGTAGCCGGGCACCGGTTTGCCGCTCGAGCCGGGGCGCACATCATGCGGACGGTTGGAGCAGTAGATATGCAGCATCTCGGTCGAGCCGACGCCGTCGAGGATCGCCAGGCCGAACGTCTCCTGCCACCGGCGCCAGACCTCGGCCGGCAGTGCTTCGGCCGCGGCCACGCAGTGACGGATGCTGGAAAGGTCGCGGCCCTTCGAGCCTTCGAAGTTGAGGATCGCGTTGTACAGGGTCGGCGCGCTGAAGAACAGGGTCGGCCTTTGCTTCTCGATGGTGTCGAGCACGGTGGCCGGGGTGTGGCGGCCTGAATGCAGGACTGTGGAGGCGCCCACCCAGTATGGGAACGTGAGGTTGTTGCCGAACCCGTAGGCATGGAAGAGACCGGTGGTCGAGAAAGTCGTGTCCCTCTCGGTGATGCCGAGCACCTGCTCGGCGTAGGTGACGCAAGTGAAAGGGATGTCGTGCTGCAGGTGCACCACGGCCTTCGGCTTGCCCGTCGAGCCTGAGCTGTAGAGCCAGAAAGCCATGTCATCCTTGCGCGTCTGAGCCGCCGGCACCTCGTCCGCGGGCTCGACATGATCGCTGCGCAGCACGCGCGGCTTGTGCCTGGCGCGATCGGCAGCCGCCTTGAGCCTCTCCTCGCTGGTGGCATCGACCACGACCACGCGCGCCAGCGAATCGTCCAGGTAGTGGTCGTAGTCCTCGCTTCTCTGGAGGAGGGGGTTGACCGGCACGGGGATGGCGCCGATCCGGATCGCGCCGAGAAAGACGGCGACCCAGCCGGGGGTGTCGAAGCCGGCGATCAGGACGCGCTCTTCGCGACGCACGCCGAGATCCATGAGGGCTCGCGCGGCTCCGCAGACGAGACGGAACAGATCGCCGTAGGTGACGTCGCCGGTGGCGGAGTGGATGGCGACCTTGGCGTCGCGCCCCGCGCGCAGGTTGCGCTCGATGAGATCGGCGCCGACGTTGTAGCGCTCGGGGAGATCCACTGAGGGAATCTTGGCACGATGCCTCCGCACGCACTGCTGACGCCAAACGTGTGGAATTTGTGGCTTCCAATCGCACGTGCGACGTCAGGCATGCGCCTCAGGGCGAGGTCCAAACTGAGGATGTGACAGTCGAGCGCAGGTCGCGTCGTTTCTCATCGGTTCAGCTAGAGCGCGTGGCGCGCAGGTTGATCAATGCCTCTCCTCTCTGTTCGCTCGCGACCGTTACACCTGGCGGCCGAGCGCACATCAACCACATGTACTTCGCGTGGGCCGACCGCT
>VBGE01000263.1 GCA_005880345.1 Chloroflexota bacterium
ATCCCGATCAGCACGGTGAGCATCAGCGCGATGAGGACGATCGCCTGGCCGGACTGCTGCCGGGACATCAATACTCCGTTCGAAAAACCGCCGCCGCCGTGATGACGATGTGGTCGGCGGTCGCCTGCGCGACGATGGGCGTGATCAGGACGAGGTTGAACCGCAGGGTGACCTGGAGCTGCTGGTTGCCGCCGGCTGGGTTCACGGCGCTGCACGATCCCTGGGCCGTCGCCGAGTACTCGCCGCCCGGCGCGTTGGGCGGAGGCGATGTCTCGACTGTGCTCGGCGGGGCCGGTTCGGTGATGAAGAGCCACGCGGAGTTGGCGGGCGGCGTCGCGCTGGTCACGGGCCCCTGCGGACACGGCGCGGTCACGGGCACGCCCTGCATCTGGCCCGTCACCGCGGTGAGGACGTCGTTGTTGGTGGGCAGCTGGTTGGAAGCGCGGACAGCGACACGCGCGCCCTCGCGCGCGGCGTGGTTCAGCGTGTCGTAGTAGAAGATCGCGCGGCCGATGTCGACGATGCCGAAAAGCAGCAGGAGCAGGACCGGCGAGACGAGCGCGAACTCGATCAGCGCCTGCGAGCGCTGGAAGTTGGTCATGCGCCTCACTGGCCCTGCACCGTCATGTGCTGGTTGGCGGCGACCTGGAAAACGCCGAACTGCGACTTGACCAGCGGTGTGATGGGGCCGTACGTGTAAAGCACGATCACGTTCACGTCGAGCTGACCCTGGTTGGTCGCCGGGCTCGTGAAGTCGAGACCGGGCGTGTTGTTGTAGCAGATGTAGAGCCACGGCTGGTTGGCCGTGCCCGGATACGCGCTCGAGACGTAAGGCGGGTTGTGGTAGGTGTTGCCGTCGGTCACCGAGGGGCAGGTGTTGCCTGGGTTCTTCAGGACCGACGCCGGCAGCGAGATGGACGCAAGCTCGGCATCGACGGCCGCCTTGATCGAAGCGTCGTAAAGGTAGGGGTGGGAAAGGCTCGGCGCGTCATACCAGGCGCCATGCCGAGCCCCCTCCCGGGCAGAGTTGGAAAGGGCCTCGGAAACGTAGATCGAGCGGCCGATGTCGACCACTCCCCCGACCAGGAGCAGCAGGACGACGGACGACACGGCAAACTCGACGAGGGACTGTCCGCGCTGCCCCTTCCGGGGTCCCCGCGAAATCAAGGCGCAGCCTGGGATTTCGTGGGACTCAAAAGTAGGCTTTTGAGTATCAGGTAAGGGGGGCTCGGCACCGGGATATCTTGCCTATGATTGGTCGGCCTTGCGGACGTTTAGCACAATTACCTCTCGGCGTCCCTTCACGCTCCTCGGCATCCTCCTCGCCATCCTGGTCATCGTCGCCTTCGTCCTCGTAGCACTCAACGCAAGCCAGGCGGGAGCCAGTCCCCAGCAAACTGTGGTGATCGCCAGCAAGGACCTTCAGCCGCGGATCCCGATCACAGCCGACGCCCTCACCACGCGCAGCATCCCTGTCCCCGGGGACTATCCGCATGTGTATTTCGGCCTGCCCGCGCAGCTTGTCGGCATGGTGCCGCTGGTGCCGATCGCGACGGGCCAGCTCATATCCTCCAACGACGTCGTGCGGCCCAGCCAGGCGCTGGGCTCGCAGTCCGAGTACCTGCCGATCCCGCAGGGATTCGTCGCGCTGACGATCCCGACCAGCGAGCAGCAGGGGGTCGCGGACTACATCCAGCCGGGAGACTACCTGTCCGTGATCGCCACGGTCTCGAGCGCCGGCAAGATCGCAACGATGACGATCTTCTTCCACCTGCACGTGATCAAGGTCGGCACGCCCGGCTCCACCGCGGGCAACAACGCGACAAGCCTCACCGTGGTCGCCTCGCAGTGCCAGGCCGAGGTCATCACCTGGTTTCTCACGTACGCGTCGCTGAAGTATTCGCTCGAGTCGTATCGGGACTACCTGGCCGGCGGCGAGCCGGCACCGGACGTGAACTGCAAGCAGATCACCGACGCCAGGGGCGTGACGCTACAGCTCATTCAGCAGTCCTATCCAAAGCTGTTCTCGTGAGTCTCCCGCCGGAGACCATCGTCGCCGTCCCCATGTCGGCCGCGATCCTCGTCTTCTTCTGGGCCCTTGACCGGGTACGCAAGGACCGGAGGGCCGCTGCCCCCGAGGCCATGCCCGCCCGGGCCACGCCGCGCGAGCTGGTCGAGCGCTTGCTCAAACCCGCCGCGGAAAACCTGAGCCAGCGGCGCAAGGGCCAGGGCAAGCCAACCCTGACCGAAGACCTCGCGCGCGCCGGGCTGAATCTCACCGCGCCGGAGTACCTCCTGATCCGCATCGGGGCCGTGGCTCTCGGCGCGTTGGCCGGCCTCTTTCGCTTCGGCTTCTCGGTCGGACCGCTCATCCTCGGCGTCGTCGGTTACATCGTGCCGCCCCTGGTCGTCGCCTACCTGCAGCGGCGACGCCAGCAGCAGTTCAACGAGCAGCTCGGCAGCATGCTCCAGCTGCTTTCGAACTCGCTCAAGACCGGCTACTCGATCGACCGCGCGCTGGAGACGGTGGCAGCGAAATCGCAGCCGCCGGTGTCCACCGAGTTCGAGCGCGTGGCGACCGAGATCACGCTCGGCACGTCGGTCGAGGACGCGCTCAGCGCGCTGCTCCTGCGCATCAACAGCGCCGACCTCGAGTTCATCGTCACGGCCATCCTGCTTCACATTCGCGTCGGCGGCAACCTGGCCGAGGTCCTCGACAACATCTCCGACACGCTGCGCGACCGCCTGCAGACCAAACGCGACATGAGCGTTCTCACCGCGCAGTCGCGCGCCTCGGCGACGATCATCACCGGGCTGCCGATCCTGCTCGCCCTCGGCCTCTATGTCTTTGTGCCCGGCTACTACGCGCCGATGACGAGCACGTTTGTCGGATACATCCTCATCGGGATTGCCGGATTCCTGATCTTGATCGGCAACCTCCTCATCCAGCGCATGACGCAGCTGGAGGCGTAAGGCCATGATGCAGGTCGCCATTGCCGCCGGCCTCATCTGCGGTGTGATCGTCTTCGCGTACTTCATCGCCATCGACCAGTACAGGGCCGCGGCGGCCAACGGTGGGCACCTGGCGGGCTCTCCCCGACAGCCCTTCCTCAAGCAGCTGGAGTCGCTGATGCGACCCGTCTCGCGCCTCCCCGCGCGGACCGCGATCCAGATTCGCCAGAAGCTGAGCCAGGCCGGCAACCCGGCATCGCTGACCCCCGCGGGATTCCAGGCTCTTCGCTACAGCCTGGCGGCCCTGTTGGCGATCGCGGGACTCGCGGTCGGCCTCGTCCTCCCGCTTTCGATCCCCGCCTTCGTGGCGGCGCCGCTCGTCGGCGCGGTCGCCGCCGCGGTCGGCTACGTCCTGCCACTCGTCTGGCTCGAGCAGCGCATCGCGCAGCGGCGCCGGCAGATCCAGCGCTCGCTCGCGGAAGCGACCGACCTGCTGACGCTGGTGGTGGAGTCGGGGATGAGCCTCGACGAAGGGATGCTCAGCATCACCGAGCGATTCCACAACGCGCTGGGCGACGAGATCGGCAAGGTGCTGCGTGAGATCCGGCTGGGCCGGCCGCGCATGGCCGCGCTCGAGCACATGGCGGACACGGCGGGAGTGTCGGACCTGCACCACCTGGTCGAGTCGATCGTGCAGTCGGACCAGATGGGCGTGCCGATCGCACGGCTCCTGCGGGTGCAGGCGACGGAGATGCGACGGCGCCAGCGTCAGGGAGCGCAGGAGCGCGCCGCGCAGGCCTCCTCGCGAATGGTCTTTCCGATGGTCGGCTGCATCTTTCCCGTGCTTTGGATCGTCCTGCTCGGGCCGGCCATCATCCAGGTCCTGAAGTCGTTGAAATGAAATGAGGGTCATGAACAACAACCGCGCCACGCGCCTCCAGCATCAGTCGTTCAGCGACCTGGACAAGCCGCTGTACACGA